>CAYGZC010000026.1:0-4700 GCA_964354225.1 uncultured Chlorobiaceae bacterium
AACAACCCACCATGTCGATATGCTTGGGTTTTTAAAATCTCAAAGGAAAAATAACATGCTCAAAGTGAACCGAAAAATTTCTGTACTTATAACTTATTATCTTTTCGTTTTCCTTTTAACTCATCACCTTTTTGCTCAAACAACTGAAACTCTCATTTTACACGAAGGGCTTGCACTTCAACTACCAAGTGGATATGCTGAAACCATCATCTCTCCAAATCCGATAGAGGCAAGCCTTGCGCTTGGAAAATGGAAAGCACCCAAGCAAGGGCAAAAGGTTACATTTGTTAACGGGGTACAGCATGAATGGCGGATTTTTACAGCCGATTCAACAAACTGGTTCGAGGATTCCGTGTTAAACGGATGTTATGTTTACTTTCCTGTCGATATAAAAAAACAATCAATATGGATCCTTGAAGCGATGGGAAATGAAATGGTTTACATCAACGGTGTTCCCCATTCTGGAAATCCATATGGACTTAAAGAAAATTGGGAGACATGGGAGCCGAATTTTCAATATTCACTTCTTCCAATAACACTTGAAAAAGGAAAGAACGATCTTCTCTTTCGCTGTCAGCGCGGAAAACTAAAAGTAAAAATATATCCTCCAAAATTTCCTGTGATGTTCAATCCCAAAGATCTTACTATCCCCGATTTCATCGTTGGCGATAAGATCGACACATGGGGTTCAATTGTAGTTGTGAATGCATCGGCAAATCTAATGAGAGATCTTTATATCAAAACAATAATCAATTCAAAAGATGGTGAGGCAATTCCGGTACCAATAATCCAACCGTTAAGTGTTAGAAAAGTAGGTTTTCGTTTAAACGGAGATCAATTTACTGAAAAAGGAAAAGCATTTGTGAATGTATTCGTTTTTCGAAAGCAGCTGAATAAAGAAATTTTAGTTGACTCGGTTTCAATTCCGTTCCGGGTTGTGGATTTCAAAGATAATCATAAAGAAACATTCATCAGTAAAATCGATGGTAGTGTGCAATATTATGGAATCAATCCTGCAAGCGATTCAGATAGTTTGAAACCAAAAGCTCTTTTCCTTTCTCTCCACGGGGCTGCGGTTGAGGCAATCAATCAATCCGGTTCTTATTATCCGAAATCCTGGGGGCATATTGTTGCACCAACAAATCGCCGCCCGTATGGTTTTAACTGGGAAGAATGGGGGCGAATAGATGCACTTGAAGTGCTGGACATCATCAAGAAAAAATTCAATATTGATGAAAGCAGAATTTACCTTACAGGTCACTCGATGGGCGGGCATGGTGTGTGGCACATCGGGTCGCTTTATTCGGACCAGTTTGCCGCTATCGGACCAAGCGCTGGGTGGATTAGTTTTTGGACATACCGTTTCCGCGGACAGAATTTTCTCGATACAACCGAAATTCGTAAAATGATTCGCCGCTCAACAACGCCGAGCGAGACATTTCAGCATGTCGAGAATTATAAGCAACTTGGAGCTTATATTCTCCACGGTTCAGAGGATGACAATGTATTTCCTGAACAGTCACACATGATAGTTGATGAATTGAACAAGCACAATTATAAAGATTTCATCTACAATGAACAGAAAGGTGTCGGTCATTGGTGGGATATTTCCGATGAACCCGGTGCTGATTGTGTAGATTGGGCACCGATGTTCGATTTCTTCGCCCGTCATTCACGTCCGGAAAAAGAGAGAATAAGAGAAATCCATTTTACAACTGCAAATCCAAGCGTCTCATCGAAAAATAATTGGCTTACTATCGACGCACAGCTTAAGCAGCTGAAAATGAGTTTGGTTTCAATCCGTTTTGATCCCGGAACACAGAGATTTGTCGGAATAACTAATAATGTTGCAAGGATTTCTTTCGATCTTGATATTTTAAAAATGAAAGATTCAGTTTCGATAGAATTGGACAGTGAGAAAGTTGAAAAATTTCCAATCGCTCACAATCAACAGCAAATCTGGTTAGAAAATAAATCCGACAAATGGAAAGTTAGCTCTGAGCCACCTCCATCCATGAAAAATTCTCACCGCTACGGAACATTGAAAGAAGTATTTCGAAATCGGTTTGTATTTGTCTATGGTACACAGGGTTCGAACGAAGAAAATAAATGGGCATTTAATAAAGCTCGATATGATGCTGAAAAATTCTGGTACCAGGGGAACGGATCTATAGATATTTTTACCGACACCGATTTTGATCCTTCAAAGTTTCCGGATCGCAATGTCATTCTCTATGGCAATCGAAACACAAACACAGCCTGGAAAAAATTGTTAGACGATAGTCCCGTACAGGTCGGAAATGGTTTTGTATCAATTGGAACAAAAAGAATCGGCGGCAGTCAGCTAGGATGTATTTTCGTTCGACCTCGGAAAGGAGATGGAAATGCAAGTATAGCGGTCATTTCCGGTTCGGGTTTAGTAGGTATGAAGTTAACAACTCGCATTCCTTATATGAATCCCGGAATTGGATTACCCGACTTCACACTTTTTAATTCAGATCTTGTATCAAAGGGTGAGCAGGGTATTCTTGCAACGGGCTTCTTCGGACTTGACTGGAGTGTGGAAAATGGCGATTTTATTTGGCAATCAAAATAAGAAAGGTATAATTTTTATGAAAATCAGTTCGATAATTTCATTATTATTTCTTACAACTTCAATCAATCTCATCTCACAATCAATTGAACCTAATATATACACAGTCGAAAACTCGAAAGTAAAATGCACGGTGAAGATTGATAAAAACCTAATCATCTCAGATCGACTCGAGACACAATCCATGTGGGCAGAACAAATCGGCTCGAATAAACCGTCTGTGATCGAGACGGATGCAGACTTTGCTCTCGACGTCATGTACACCGATTGGTCGGCACCCGGTAATATAAACAATGCAGATAATCCGGTGACGCTGACAAAGAAGGATTTTTATCTCGTTAATCAATCGAAGCGTGATGGTGAAAAAAGTTCTCAGGAACTTGTGCTGGATTTCAAAGGAAAGGAAACTTCCATAGAGCTTCGTATCACGTATCAATTATTCCCTGAAGCATTTTATGTGAAGAGAAATCTTGCAGTGATGGATACAGCGTTTGGTCATCATTTCCTTAGATGGTTTTGGACAAGAAGCGGATCAGTTAAAGGAATTACGTCTCTGGTAAAAGAAGGCGGTTTCGGTCAGCCGATTGCAGTGCTAATGAAAAATAGCGGAGCTTTCTTTGGTGTGGAATATCCCGCAGCAGAAAATCAAATTACTTCAGCGGGAAAAAATTATAATATTCGCTGTGGCCAAGAGTACGGTGAACGAATAGAAAATAATTGGCTTCAAAGCGATTGGGTCGTTGAGGGAATCACTCCCAATCAATACGTTAAATTCTGGTTCTCTCAATATATGAATGAGATCCGGGTAGCGCCACTCCGCCCTTATTCTCTTTACAATACCTGGTACGATCTTCGCTCGCCGGAATATCCAAAGTGGTCACCCGAAAAAGCGATGAGTGAGCAAACGGCATTGAAGATGGTTGATATTCTTCGTAAAAGTATGATCGAAAAGTACAACATCAAGCTGGATGCCTTCGTGCTCGATGACGGCTGGGATATTTATGAAAGCGACTGGGTTCTTCGTAAAGAGCAGTGGTCCCGCGGATTGAAACCGCTTACCGATGAGTTGAAAAAGGTAAACACTTCGCTCGGTGTTTGGTTCGGACCAACCGGTGGCTATTCTTTTAGGATAAAGCGTGTGAACTGGATGAAAGAACATGGTTATGAGGTTGTCGGCAAAACCAGAAACAACACCATGCTGTGTATTGCTGGAAAGAATTATAGTGAGTTATTTAAAAAGCGTGTTACCGATTTCGTGGTGAATGATGGAGTTGGTTACTACAAGTGGGATGGAATCCAATTTTCTTGCAGTGAGCCGAATCATGGACATCCAATCGACATCTACTCACGCCGCGCTGTGATGGAAAGTGTGGCAGAAAAATGTAAGGCTGTCCGTGAAAAAAATCCAGATATCTTTCTCAATATTACATCCGGTACATGGCTAAGTCCATGGTGGGTGAAGTATGCAAACACAATCTGGATGCAGGGTATGGATTACGGTTTTTCTGATGTTCCATCAATCAGCCAAAGAGATGGAGCAATTACATACCGCGATTTTGTTTTATATGATGATTTCAAACAACAGAATTTCTGGTTCCCGATCGCCAATCTCATGACCCATGGAATTATCAAAGGCAAACATGAATCGGTTGGAATCGAAAGAGAACCACTCGATAAATTTACAGATGATGTTCTTCTATACTTCGCGCGCGGTGTCTCGATGTATGAATTATACATCTCTCCCGATATTCTTACTGAGGGAGAATGGACTTCCATTGCACAATCGATGGCTTGGGCGCGTGATAGATTTCCTATCCTGATGAATTCCGAGATGGTTGGTGGTAATCCACTCAAGGGTGAAGCGTATGCGCATGTTCATTTCAAAGAGAAACGAGGAATCATCGCTGCACGTAATCCGGTTATTGAATCGACAAGTTTGAAAGTGAAATTAGATCCGGCACTCGGACTTGATCCACAAGCATCTTCATTGGTGCTTGAGCGATTGTATCCGACACGATGGATATCTCCAAAACTCTACAGATCGGGGGAGACAGTATCCTTAACGCTCGACGGTTTTGAGACCGCAGTCTATGAAATGTACCCAATC
>CAYGZC010000027.1:0-2708 GCA_964354225.1 uncultured Chlorobiaceae bacterium
ATCCATACGGTGGTATTCAAGGATGGAATAATTACCTTGCTGCCTACAATGGTGCAGAAACAATGACAACGGGGACAACCTTTAGCACAAGCACCTCAACGACAAGATATGCTGTTAATTATGTGGTTTGCAATGCTGGAGGGCAATATTCTTCTACTGATACTTATTCCCGAGCATCAGATAATACCCCGATAACAAGTTTCACCGCTACCAATCAAACCGGAAACACATTTAACAATATTTATTTTTCAAGCACTTCGACGATGCCGAGCGGATATAGATATTCGGGAAGCAATTACACATGGTCTTTTTCTGATGGCAGTCCCGTGAATTATGGCACAACAGGGATGCATCAATTTTCGAGTCCGGGAAATAATTGGATTTTGTTAACACAGAAAATGGACATTGATAATAATTTATACAATACAAGTCAAAAAACGATTATTTCTTATGATCCTCTCGAAAATTTCATAGCAACACCCGTATCAGGGTCCGCTCCATTATCTGTGAATTTAAGAATAGTAAATATTTCAAATTTTACAAACTATAAATGGTATTTTGGCGACGGTCAGATCAGTACAACCCTAGGCAATAATTTTTCATATACCTATGCAAATCCCGGCAGTTATTCGGTATCCTTAGATTATTATTTACCGAATGGAAGTGCAAAATCAATTTCAAAACCAAACTATATCACCGTAACTCCTCAGACGGGTCTACATCTGATCGTCAATATCCGTGATGCAGATACAGGATACGAAATATCAAATTCAACAGTCGGCATAAAAAATACCACCTCGAACCTCTGGTGGAACCTGTCAACCCCAACCGGGGGAGCGTTCTTCCAAAGCACGGACGTGCAGGGATTGTATCCTCTCTCTGCAAACCAGACTGTAAAAGTCGGAGCCACTTCCTATGGCTATACAGCCAACTCCCAGGACGTACTAATCCTAAACGATAACCAGGTATCAGACCTGTATCTGACAAAAACCAGCCAGACCCCAACGAATGGAAACTGGAACCTTCTCGTTAAATTAGTCCGGAATCTGGACGGCCAGCCGGTCTGCAGTGCCACGGTCAAGGTGATAACCGGTGTCAACGGTCCGGGTGTGTATGAAGGATCTCCTGTCTGCTCAACAGGAGTAGTATCATTCTTCAACATCAGTGCCAGTGCATCCGCATCGATCGAAGTGATCGCCCAGGGCTACAAATCAGCAGGAGCATTTACCCCGGTAGTTCCCAATTCGACACAGCAGATCACGATCCAGATGGTCAGAATATATGATACCCCCGTAGCAACCCCGATCCCCGTTACAACAACCTCAGCAGGACTCACCGGTCAGCCAACCCCGCAGATCACCGATGCCAGCGGCAATCCCATAACTTCGAGCGAAGGCAAAGCCACATGGAGTTTGGACCAGCTCTTCAACATCTTGCCTCAAATCGTAATGATCGTATGCTCCCTCATCTTTGCGTGGCTGTTCTGGCGGGGAGTTGATATCGTAACAAACGGCATGGCAACCCTCATCATGAGAAGGGTAATCGAAGGATTCCTGAAAGGGATGTTCAAATGAAAAAGTTCCTTCTCCTTTTATTACTCGCATCAATCCTCCTGACCGGCTTCGCAACGGCAGCCATCATCAACACCACAATCATCCGGGCGGATATGGTCGATTACTCTGACGTCAAGACCAACACCAACGGATATACCAGGAGTATATCTTCAGGATGGGCGATCATCGAAGAGACAATCACCGTCAAAGCAGAAGGCGCACCGATAAATTTTGACTTCCTCCTGAACGACGGGACAAAAGTCACCGGCAGTATTGTCAAATCCCCAACGGGAATATTCACCGGCAACCTCATAACAACCATCGGAGGGAAATCAAGCACAAGGCCATATTCCCGCATTGCCGATATAGGCGGGGGATGGGTCGGAATAAATCAGAAAGTGTATATCACCTATTCCACCGACGGCACAAACTGGTATCTTTCCGGCGTTGAAAGGAGTAAGATAATCGACAATACAAATATCATGGACCCTGACGGCCCGCTGGTGAAATACCTTCAGGGCGGTGTTTACGGGTATATCTATCTCGACAGTTCAAGCGATGCCTATGTCCTCATCGCATCCCCGAACAACAACCCTGCCACCGGCTTCGGTATCGATTCAAACAGCTGGTTCGATATCACGACCAGCACGGCCAGCATCTCATCACTCAAAACCTATACCGCGATCACAGAACAGCACGCGAGCAACCCGGCAGGCCAGAGCGCAGCCGATCGGGTCATCAATGCAATAACATCCGCGATCGATGCAATCAGCCAATTCTTCCGGACAATAGCAACCCTGTCAACGTGGATGCTGGTGATAGCCGGATTCATCTTTGCCGGAAAGGCATTCGTGGGAATAGTCGTCCTCTATACCCTGATGAATATTGTCTGGTGCATGCGTCCCAGAACCGGCGCTGCATCCGGCATAGACGGGATCTGGATCGCATTTCTGGAATTTGTGGATAACGAAGTCAAACTCCTCGACTTCTTCATGAAGATGATCCTCTACATCAAGGATATGATAAAATGGTGGTGAACCCCGGCTATGCCCTTATCGGCATCGCATCCCTGTTTATCATGTGCATGGGTGCAGGCTGCATCTCCCAGGCACAAACAGAATCGGTAAACAGCACGGTGAATATCTCACTCGAACC
>CAYGZC010000028.1:0-68565 GCA_964354225.1 uncultured Chlorobiaceae bacterium
TGTGTTTCTGATTATTCTGGAAATGTTTGCAACACAATCGAAACCCTACATGGGAATCATCACTTTTGTTATTCTTCCAATGGTTCTCTTTGTTGGAATAATCCTGGTTGCTTTTGGAATTATTCGTGAACATCGAAGAGAACGCTTGGGGAAACCTCACGGTCTTCATCTTCCACAGATCGATCTGAATAACCCGCATCATCGCGCCGCATTTACTCTTTTCTCAATTGGAACCATCGTCTTATTGGCTTTCTCAGCATTCGGCAGTTTCAAAGCGTATGAGTACACAGATTCAGATCAATTTTGCGGCGAAATATGTCACAATGTTATGGAGCCTGAGTACACCGCATATCAATACTCACCTCATGCCCGCGTTGGTTGCGTACAATGCCACATCGGGTCGGGCACCGACTGGTTTGTGCGGGCAAAAATCTCTGGCAGTTATCAGGTGTATGCTGTGCTGTTCAATAAATATCCAAAGCCCATTCCCACGCCTATCGAAAATCTACGCCCTGCGCAGCAAACATGCGAACAATGTCATTGGCCCAAACATTTTTTCAGCGAAAAGGAGCATGTTAATACTTATTATATATCGGATGAACATAACACTAAGTGGACATTAAACCTGCTGATGAAAATTGGCGGAGGAAATATCGAAGCTGGCCCAACTTCTGGAATCCATTGGCACATGAATATTGCACACGAGGTTTCATATGCCGCGCTTGATACGCAACGGCAGGTTATACCCTGGGTGCGCTCCAAAACTCCGGACGGTAAGGAAACAATTTATCGGAGTACCGATATTACAATAAGCGACGACTCTCTTAAGAAATCTTTAGTTCGAAGGATGGATTGCATTGATTGCCATAACCGTCCGACACACATATATCATCCGCCGGCACGCTCTGTTAATCACATCATGTCGCTTGGATGGATTGATTCAAAACTTCCCAACATTAAAAGTATCTCGGTGAACGCGCTGGAAAATCCATATATCGGCAGGCAAAGCGCACTTGATAGCATTAAGCTCGGCATAAACGAATATTATCAGCAGAACTACCCGGATATTGCCTCATCAAAAAAAGTAAAAATTGACAGCGCTATCGTCGAAGTGCAAAAAATTTACAACCGCAATTACTTTCCCGAGATGAAAGTTAACTGGAAAAACTTCAACAACAACATCGGACATTTATTTTATCTGGGATGTTTCCGATGTCACGACGGTAAACATGTCAGTGATAACGGGAAAGTTCTTTCAAAAGACTGTAATGTTTGCCATACAATATTAGCGCAGCAATTCGAACAGGACACACTTCGACTGTCGCTCGGCGGCGTCGATTATAAGCATCCTGTTGATGTAGGCGATGCTTGGAAAGAAACGAATTGTAGTGATTGTCATAATCCAAAATAACCGTAACGATTTCGTTAGGTGACAAATGAGAAAATTTCTATTCAAATTACCGGAACAAGCCGGACGGCTACTTATTGTGTTCATTGTGTTTATAGCTCTTATATTGCTTGTGAGGTTCCTTCTTCCAGCTTCACTTAAAGACCATAGAATTCATATCCAAAACACAGTTCGGATGGAAATGTCACGTCAAGTTCGATATGCCGGATCGGAATTATGCGCATCATGTCACGATGAATACAGCTTGAAGAAAAATGGGTATCATAAAAATCTATCTTGCGAAACCTGCCATGGCACATCGAAGGAGCACAGCGAGAATCCTACGGAAGTAAAACCGGTGGTACCTCGTCAACGCGATTTTTGTACCCGTTGTCATGCATTTGATGCTTCGAGGCCCACAGGGTTTCCACAAATCAATCCTTCGGTTCATAATCCGATGAAAGCCTGCGTTACATGTCATAACCCTCATGATCCAAAACCACCGAATGTTCCTCAGGAATGTCAAGCATGTCATGCAGAGATCGCTCGAACAAAAGCAATCTCCTCACACGTAATGCTTGAATGTATAATTTGCCATGAAGTGCCAACGGAGCATAAGGTAGCACCGAGAAATGTTAAAGCATCAATTCCCGCTGAACGAGAGTTTTGCGGAAAATGTCATTCCACTCATTCAAATATAAAAGAAACTTTCAAGGTTGATCTTGCCACGCACGGTGAAAAATACCTTTGCTGGCAATGTCATTATCCACATATGCCTGAGGTAGAATAATATGGAAAGAAGAAAATTTGGTAGAAAGCTTTTTACGTTGCTGATATCAAGCACGGTCTTCGGAGGATTACTGAAGAAGGCGAATGCTCAAACTAAAGATTACGATCCGTCGAAACACTATTATGGAATGGGTATTCAAACAAACAAGTGTATCGGATGCGGCAGATGTGTTGAAGCGTGTAAAGACGAAAATAACGTGCCGAGGGAACCGTTTTTCTTCCGTACTTGGGTTGAACGTTACACGATAAAGAAAGATGGCGAGGTAACGGTACAAAATATTGACTCGCGTATTACTACCCAGCATGAAAATATCTTCGAAAAAGAAATTCTCAGAAGTTTCTTCGTGCCTAAGCTTTGTAATCAGTGCGATAATCCGCCGTGTGTTCAGGTATGTCCCGTCGGTGCAACATTTAAAACGGAAGATGGTGTAATTATTGTCGACGAGGACCGCTGTATTGGATGCAGGTATTGTATTCAAGCTTGCCCATACGGTGCACGCTACCTCCATCCCGAAAAACAGACTGCGGATAAATGTACGTTCTGTTACCACCGGGTAACGAAAGATATGTTCCCGGCATGTGTAGAAGTGTGTCCAACACAAGCAAGAATTTTCGGTGATTTACGAACTACTGCAAGTCCGCTGATGAGATTTAAACGGTTAAATAAATTACATGTTCTAAAACCATTTTTAAATACTGAACCCAAGGTTTCTTATTCCGATCTTGATGGAGAAGTACGATGACACAGCCATTACATCAGACATTATACGAATTGTTAAAGCAGGTTACCGGATTTATTTATCCAAATGAGATTGAAGTTCACTGGGGAATCCTTGTTGTGGTATATCCCTACCTGACGGGGCTTGTTGCAGGAGCTTTTATTCTTGCTTCGCTTGTTAAAGTTTTCAATGTGAAAGAAGTGCAGTCGGTGTACAGGCTTTCACTGCTAACGGCACTTGCATTTTTAATTATCGCGCCGCTGCCTTTATTACTACATCTTGGTCATCCAGAACGATCGTTTGAAATATTTCTCAATCCGAATTTTACTTCTGCTATGGCAATGTTCGGTTTTGTTTACGCCTGGTATCTTATGGTCGTGCTCTTGCTTGAAATTTGGTTTACCTATCGCAAAGATATTATTATTTGGTCGAAGAACGAAAAATTTACGATGAGGTGGATTCACAAGATCATTTCCTTGTTTTCAACCGATGTTAGCGAGAAGTCCATTATCTTTGATAAGAAGATCGTAAAAGCAATTACTATTATCGGTATTCCTTCAGCATTTCTTCTACACGGATATGTTGGTTTTATCTTTGGCTCAATCAAAGCTAATCCATGGTGGAGTAGCGTACTCATGCCGATCGTGTTTCTTTTTTCTGCGATCGTCTCGGGCATTGCACTCGTCCTTCTAATCTACATGATCGTCACACCATCAAGAGGTCAAAAGATCGACATGAGATGTTTGGATAAAATAGCATCATATCTCTTCTACGCTGTTATTGTCGATTTTTCATTGGAGCTTCTCGATTTCATTCATCGATTATACGAAAGTGAGGAATCGATAAAAATACTTACAGAGCTGGTTGTAAACAAACTCTTCATCAGTCTGGGAATCATTCAGGTTCTTCTTGGCATGTTGTTACCCTTAGGTATTATGGTCGCCATCAAGCTTTTCAGATTCGACTCAGAATTAAGAAAATTGCTCTATTTTGTTTCTGCAATTCTTATTCAATTGGGGATTTTCGCAACACGATGGAATGTTGTGGTAGGCGGTCAGATGTTTTCAAAAAGTTTCAGAGGATTAACAACATACAAAATGGAGTTAACAGGTTTAGAGGGATTATTGGTGACGCTGCTTCTTCTTGTTTTACCTTTTATTGTTCTCACAATTTTAATTAAAATTTTCCCTCCATGGGAACCGACTCCAATCAGTGATCTTGAAGCTGTCTCCGACTAAGGAAAAGTAACAATGAATGAAAATACATTTGGTCAAACACAACAGAGCAAACGCAATTTTCTGAAGTTCATCCTATCGGGAGGACTACTGGCGCTGGCTGGTTCAGTTTTCTATCCGATACTTGCATATCTGAAACCCCCTAAACAAGCTGAGGTTGAAGTATCGAGTGTAAAAGCAGGTAAGCTTAGTGAAATAGAAAAAGAAAGCGGACAAATCATCAAGTTTGGCAACAAGCCAGTAATTCTTATCCGATCATCGAGCGGCGACTTGCGAGCATTTTCCGCTACCTGTACTCATCTTGATTGTACTGTTCAGTATAGAAAAGATTTCGGAATGATTTGGTGTGCATGCCACAACGGCAAATATGATCTGAATGGTCGAAATGTATCGGGTCCACCACCTAGGCCATTGGATGAATACAGAGTAGTTGTTCAAGGAGAGGAGGTATTCATTTCTAAAAAGTTATGAAAACACTTTGGCGAAAATTTTATAAGTGGATCGATGAACGAGTTGAGCTTGAAAATCTGGTTGAGTTCATGGGAAAAAAATACGTCCCCGTTCATCGGCATTCTATATGGTATTACTTTGGCGGTGTATCACTGTTTCTCTTTATTATCCAGGTAATCACCGGTATTATGCTGCTTCTCTATTATAAAGGTGGAGAAGAGCTTGCATTCGAGAGCATTCAGTTTCTTATGTCGAAGGTACAATTCGGCTGGTTAATTCGTTCCATCCATAGTTGGGCCGCAAACCTGTTCATCCTCGCGGCAATGATCCACATGTTCAGTGTATTTTTCGAGCGGTCATACAGAAAACCTCGTGAAGTTACCTGGGTGACTGGGATGCTGATGTTCTTCCTCGCACTCGGTTTTGGTTTTAGCGGTTATCTTTTACCATGGAATGAGCTTGCATTTTTTGCAACAAAAGTCGGAACCGATATTGCCGGTGTTGTGCCCTTCATCGGAAAACCACTGATGGTATTTCTCAGGAGTGGTGATGATGTTACCGGTGCCACACTCTCTCGTTTCTTTGGTTTCCACGTAGCTGTATTTCCGGGAATTTTCACAGTGCTGTTAGGTATACATCTTATTCTTGTGCAGCGACAAGGCATGAGCGAACCAATTGGTATTCTTACTGAGGATAAAAAAGAATTAAGAACGATGCCGTTCTTTCCAAATTTCCTGTTACGTGATATTCTTCTCTGGTTGATTGTATTGAATCTGCTTGCAATTCTTGCAGTATTTTTCCCATGGGAATTGGGACATAAAGCCGATCCATTTGCATCAGCTCCGGCCGGTATCAAACCCGAGTGGTACTTTCTTTTTATGTTCCAGACTTTAAAATATATCCCCGCGAAGGTTTTGGTTATTGATGGTGAGATTTTAGGCATTTTGCTTTTCAGTATCGCCGGTTTGTTCTGGCTCCTTGTTCCATTTTGGGATCGGAAGAGCGCAAGAGGCGAGAAGAATCGTTTCATAAATTATATCGGCTTGTTCGTTGTTTTATACATCATCCTCTTTACAATTATTGGATGGGTCGCATGAGAAGACAAATATTAATGATCGAAATTGTTGTTGTAACAACAATCTTATTCAGTGGATTAATAACAGCCGCCGATCAGTGTTTGAAATGCCACGAAGGACTGGGCGATAAACAATCTTCAATGTTCAAACATGGTATTCATTTTTCGAAAGGTATATCTTGTGCGGGCTGCCACGGAGGTAATTCAAATACTGATGATATGGAGCAAGCAATGAGCGCGAAGGAAGGATTCATCGGCGTGCCAAAGGGTGACGATATCTCAAAAACATGCGCTAATTGTCATTCAAATACCGAGAGGATGAAAGAATTTGGCTCATCACTTCCCACAAATCAATGGGAAAACTTGCAAACAAGTGTTCATTCAAAATCTGCACTGAAGGGAAAAGAGCATATTGCACAATGTACCACTTGCCACGGTATTCACAACATCGTCTCTACTAAAAATCCAACGTCACCCGTCTATCCATTAAATGTTGTGAAAACTTGTACAAAGTGTCATGCTGATATTGCTTCTATGAAAACGTACAATCCGTCGCTGCCGGTAGATCAATTGGAGAAGTATCGAACGAGTATACACGGGATGAAGAATGCAAAAGGTGATTCGAAAGTTGCTGAATGTGCAAGCTGCCATGGCAGCCACGATATACGTAATGCGAAAGATGCGAAATCAAAGATATATGCAGTGAATCTACCCCAGACTTGTTCAAACTGCCACAGCAATGCCGAGTACATGAAAGAATACAATGTACCGACGAACCAATTCGAGAAATTCTCGAAGAGTGTTCATGGGTTGGCTCTTCTACAAAAACACGATGTTGCTGCGCCTGCCTGTAACGATTGTCATGGGAATCATGGTGCCACACCACCCGGTATTGAGTCAATATCAAAAGTATGCGGTACATGCCATGCATTAAATGCCGATTTGTTCTCAGCAAGTCCGCATAAAAAAGTATTTGATGAAAGAAAACTTCCTGAATGTGAAACATGCCACGGAAATCATGAGATCATAGCTGCAACAGACAAACTTCTCGGAGTTTCTCCCAATGCAGTTTGCAGCAAATGCCACCATGAGAATGAAAACCCAAAAGGATATGTTGTTGCAAAAACAATGCGACAGCTTATCGATACCCTTGAATTTTCGGAACAGAATGCCAATTCAGTGGTAACTGATGCGGAACAGAAAGGTATGGAAATCTCGGAAGCAAAGTTCAAGTTAAAAGATATTCGGCAATCAAGATTGCAGGCGCGCACGATGGTTCATTCGTTTAACGAGGAAAAATTCCGTGAAGTTGTTGAAAAGGGATTAACAGTTTCATCGGTTGTTGCTGAAGAAGGCAAGCAGGCAATCGATGAATATTATTTCCGTCGATGGGGATTAGGCATTGCGACATTGTTCATTACAATTGTTGGAATTTCGTTATACATAACCATCCGGCGGATCGAGCGTAAGCAGCAAAACAAGACATTTATTAAATAAGAAAGAGAAATAATGAATTTAGGCCAAATTAGTATACTAATTGGATTCTTTGCGGCACTTGGTGCAACAATTGCATTCTACAGAAGTGAAAAATTAAAAACATCATTAAAATCTGGGCAAGCTCTGCTCACTTCCGGTCAAAAGATATCGAACAGGTTGTATCTAATAATGTTTGCTTCCGGACTTGTTGCATCTGCGGCTCTTTTCTATCTAATATTGACACATCAATTCCAATATTCGTATGTTGCTCGCTATAGCTCACGAGACCTTCCATTGTTATATTTGATATCAGCTTTTTGGGCTGGTCAAGAAGGTACTTTTCTATTCTGGGTTTTGATGACGAGCATTATGGGATGGATGTTCCTGCGCGCAACTAAGAATGAAGACGGCTATGCAATGTCGGTTGTCAGCGGATTCTCTGCGTTTCTTTATATATTGATGTTAGTGAAAAGTCCTTTTGGGACAACAACAACTATTCCTGCCGATGGTTCTGGATTGAATCCGTTGTTACAAGATCCATGGATGGCGATTCACCCGCCGATATTGTTTTTGGGGTATGCGGCAACAACTTTTCCATTTGCACTTGTAATATCCGGACTAGCCAGAAGAAATTATGAGCGCTGGTTTTCATCAGGATTTTCGTGGACACTTTTTGCATCCCTCGCGCTCGGTGCTGGAATTATCATCGGTGGCTTTTGGGCTTATGAAGTTTTGGGCTGGGGTGGTTATTGGGGATGGGACCCGGTCGAAAATTCATCCCTCGTTCCCTGGATCACATTACTTGTGCTCATGCACGGACTCGTCGTTCAAAAATCAAAAGGTTCGCTGGTACGAACTAATATTTTCTTTGCGATTATTTCATTCGTTCTTGTAATCTATGCAACATTTCTTACCCGAAGTGGTATCCTTGCTAACTTTTCCGTTCACTCGTTTGAAGATTTAGGTATCAATAATTATCTGATTGGCGGGATGGTGCTCTGCATCGTGTTAGGTATCGGATTGTTTCTAACGCGTTTCGGCGGAATTAAATCTCCAAAGGTTGATTTATCGAACATAAATAGAGAGATGACACTTTTTTTAAGTCTCTATGTTCTGGGTGCGAGTGCTTTATTTATTTTTGTAGGGATGTCGTCTCCAATCATTACCGGCTTGTTAGGCAAAGCATCGCAGGTTGATACTTCGTTCTATAATAAAGTAAATTTGCCCATTGCGATTGTGATGGCACTATTACTCGGAATAACTCCATTTCTCGGCTGGACTGAGGAGAAAAAATCCGGTTTGCTGAAACGAATTTCAATGTCACTCGCATTGACTGTCCTTGCGTGCATCATCTCGTATGTTGCCGGGGTTACTTCTGTTCTATTATTATTGTTTGTCGGAAGTGCAGTGTTTGGTTTGATCAGTAATGTCATAATTGTATTCCGGCAGTATCGCTCAGGTCTGCTTACTATTGGTGGACCGATTTCTCATATTGGGGTTGCATTACTATTGATTGGAATTATTGGTTCTGGTAAATTCGATGAATCAACAAAAACAATCTTAAAGCAGGGTGAGCCGCAGTCTATTTACGGATATCAATTTACATTTCAAGGGATATCAAATCCGACCGCGCTCAAACCGTTAATCAATATTGAAGTATCAGATGGTAAAAGCTCTTTTATTGCCAATCCAAAATTATATTACAGTGAATACAATAAAGCAATGATGCGCGAACCGGATATCAAGGTTCTTCCTTTGAAAGATTTGTATATATCACCACTCGAATTGAAATCCTTTAAGTCGGAACACGCTCACAATCCGGCATATGAAATCACGAAAGGTGAAACGAAAGATATTGGCGGCTATCAAATGAGCTTTGTCCGATTCGACATGGGGCAGCACCAAACGGGTGGAATGGCTGTGGGTGCAGTGCTGAATGTGACAGTAAACGGAAAAACCCAAGAAGTAATTCCACAGCTAACATTCAATGAGCGCGGAGAGCGAAAACCAATTCCTGCCGATTTGCCAACGTTGAATCAGATGGGAAGCTATGCAGCGAAACCGCAGATTGCCCTTACTGCCATTAGTGTTGAGGAGAAAAAAATTATGCTTGAGTTGCTCGGCTTTAGTCAGCATATTGGCACTCCGCAGGTGCAAGAACTTGTTGTTGATATCAGCATCAAGCCGCTAATGATGGTAGTTTGGACGGGCGTTGTTTTGATTATGGTTGGAACGCTGATTGCATGGCGACGGCGGATGCTTCAAAAAGCAGAATGATGTTATGAGATAGTTTCACTTACAAAATTGAAAGCCCCGCCGACAGCCGGTGGGGCTTTTTAATTTACACAACATTCTCAGCGTATCTTTGTTGAGATGTCTCACGCAGAGGTACAGAGGATACAGAGGAAAATTCAAGAATTTTTACATTTTTTATCATGTTGCAAGTGAATGACAATTTTTCTACCTTTTTAGGCAGAAACTAAATTAAAAACAGTATTGAACCAATAATATAATATTTAATTAGCGTAGCTTCGGCTACTGTCTTTTCGTAATCTAGTAACTTATGACATACAAATGAGTAAAGAAGCATTCTCTCGTGTTTTAATTGATAAAGCTCTTGAAAATTCAGGGTGGGATTTATTGGATCCGCATTCTCTTGAATTTGAGCATCATTCGATTGATGGACGCGCGGATTATATCTTAAAAGATAAATATGGGCGTGCACTCTGCGTGATTGAGGCAAAGAAAGAAGAACTCGATCCGTACGATGCAAAAGAACAGGCACGCGGGTATGCTGCGAATCGTAATGCACCATTTGTTATTCTTACTAACGGCATTGTTCATTACTTCTGGAATCTTCAGCAAGCTGCGCACCAAGATGCATATCGCATTGAACGGCTGCCTTCTAGAGAGGATTTAGAACGACAACTTCTTAAGAACCTTAATCCTCCGCGCCAATTACAAACGGAACGCATTACACCGGAGTATCTTAAACCATTACGGGGCGACTTAACACTTCGCGGCTATCAAATCCGGGCAATGGATGTGATTGCACAGCAGTTTGATACTTTAGGAAAAAGGAAGTTCCTCCTTGAAATGGCAACGGGAACCGGCAAAACATTACTTTGCGCTGCATTGATTCGAAGATTTCTTTTAACAAGAAATGCCGAACGAGTTCTTTTTATTGTGGACCGCATCGAACTCGCCAAACAAACAATGGAAGATTTTAATGTTATTCTTCCTGAGTATAATCCTGTCATTTATAAGACAGCGAGGAGAACAGGTGAATTGTTGGGTTCATCTGTGGTTGTCGCAACCATCCAATCTTTACTGATGGATCGTAGATACCGCGAGGAATTTACGCCGTTCTATTTTGATCTCGTTATCAATGATGAAGCTCATCGTTCGATTTACGGCGATGCACGCGAGGTTGTTCAATTTTTCCAAGGAACACGCCTCGGATTGACAGCAACGCCAAAGGCATATTTGAAAAATGTGGACGCTGCCAAACTTTCTCAGGAAAATCCAAAAGCATTAGAAGCACGTCTCTTGCGGGATACATATCACTATTTTGGCTGTGAACCCGGAGAGCCAACATATCGGTACGATATCATCGATGCTGCAAACGATCCGGAAGGACCATTCCTCTGCCAACCGAAAATCTTCGATGTGCGTTCAGACATTACAACACAAGCACTGGAAGATGCTGGTTGGACAGTTACCATCAACGAGCAGGAAGAAACATACAAGATTCAAGACCTTGAAAGAAAAATATTTACTCCTCACCGAAATTATGTCATGTGCGATGCGTTCTTACAGAATGCACAACGGTCACCGGATGGGCAGATTGGCAAGTCCATTATCTTTGCAGTGAACCAAACACATGCAACTGCTATTACCAAAATACTGAATGAACTTCGCCCGAGTGTTGCGCTTACCATTACGTCACGAATTCCCGATGCTTCGAGCTTAGCAAAGGAATTCCGTGATGGCAAACGATCCGAACGCGTTGCTGTTTCTGTGGACATGCTTTCGACCGGATATAATTGCAGAGACCTTCTCAATGTTGTTTTAATGCGACCTATCTTTTCTCCTACCGAATATATCCAGATCAAAGGGCGGGGAACAAGAAGATACGCATTTGTCATAAACAACGCAGAGTACGAGAAGAAGTATTACTTCCTATTAGATTTCTGTGCCGTTGCCGAGTACTTTGAAGAGAAATATGATTACAACGCACCGCTGAAGGTTCGTACCTCTGGTGGTTCTACATCTGCGCCGGTTCGTTATCAGCCGCCTGAAGGTGGTGGGATTGTAAGCGATACCGGAGAAACATACAGCCCAAGAACGGATATTCCAACCTGGGAAGGTATCGACCGCGTTATCAAACAAGAAGTGCGTATCGTCGGGCCAAACGGCGAAAAAGTCGATGTGATGACATTCCGCGGATCGTTCGAACGAGACATAAAAGATTATGTGCAGATGGATGAAGAACTTCAGCAAGCTGTGGAAATAGAAGATGACGATTCCATTGAGACAATTGTGCAGGAACGATTCTATCATCGCCCGGAAATGTTCTATTCACCGGATAAGCTGATTATTTCATATGGTGTCCCTGCTACAACTCCTGCATTTGTATATAATGCGCTTGGTAAGAAACCATTGCCGACAAAACAGGAAATCATTTCGGATACGGTCGATTCTATCGCAGCGCAGTTTAACCTTCGGTACAATGAACAAAAATGGCTAAATGCCACAGCGGAACTCATTGCAGATGATCCGGCAGCTTTGAAAGATTTCTTAGAAGGAAAAACAACAATTTTTGAACGAAGCCAATTTAGGTTACTAGGTGATCTTCATGCTTTAATGCAATTCAGAGAGCGCGATGCTGCCTTTGAAGCTCTGCGGCAGTCATTGTTGGTCCGTCAAGTTACATTGGCGGCAGGAGCAACAACATAGTTCTTTCATTTGTCATCACCACGTGTAAAGAAAAAAGAAACGAACAAGTCTTATGCAAAACGGAACAACGAAAACAATGAACGGCTCTAATTTCTTCTCCTCGGGATTGCGTGAAAAGATCGACCGCCTAATGAATGTTCTGTGGGCGGGAGGCGTCAACAACCCGATGGATTCCATAGAACAGCTTTCATATCTCGTCTTTCTACGCCTGCTTTCCGAGCGGGACGAAATGCAAGCCGCATTGGATAAAAAGTATAAACGCATCTTCTCGGGCGATTGGGCAAAGTATGCATGGGGCAACTTTGTTACGCTTACCGGCGACGCATTGTTCGATGCCGTCCGTGGAGCGATAGAAAAATTTTCCGAGCTTCCCCAGCTTTCGTCAACCGGTAAAGAACTTTTCCGGCAGGCGAATTTAAAAATATATGATCGGCCTACACTTCGCACAGTCATTCAAGAACTGAACGAAATGGATATATCTCCACACAGCGGGCAAGATATCAAAGGAGATATGTATGAGTATCTTTTGAGTAAGCTTGCACAATCGGGCACCAACGGACAATTCCGTACACCGCGCCATATTATCGATATGATCGTTGCTATCGTCGATCCGAAACCAAAAGACCGTATTTGTGATCCCGCATGCGGAACGGCGGGATTCCTTATTGCCGCTTATACACACATTCTTCAGAAAAACACAAAGTCGGCTGATCTTGCACGCGGTGTGAAAGACGGAAGCTCGTTAAGCCCGGCGGAATTCAAATTTCTTGAAGAGCAGGCGTTTACGGGATACGATAATGATCCCAATATGGTCAAGATCGCTATTATGAATCTCTATCTTCATCAACTTGATAAAGCAAAAATTGAACGTTGGAATCCGCTTACGGCCAATATAGGTAATTCGTATCCCGGCAAGCTATACGACGTAATTCTTGCCAATCCACCGTTTGCAGGAAAGATTCAGAAAGAAAGTATACTTGCCGACATCGGATTAGATACGCGCGATACAGAATTACTTTTTGTCAAATGGTTCATCGATCATTTAGCGCCCAAGGGGCGTGCCGGTGTGATTGTACCAAATGGTGTACTCTTTGGTTCCAGCAAGGCAGATAAGAAAGTGCGCGAGCTTCTCTTAACAACATGTGAGTTGCAGGCAGTGATTAGTTTGCCTTCGGGCGTGTTCAAGCCGTATTCCGGTGTCGGCACGGCAGTGCTCATCTTTCAAAAACATTCCCCATCTAAGTCTGTCTGGTTCTATGAATTGACAGCAGATGGATTTTCGTTAGATGATAAGCGAATTCCAAATCCAGAAAAACCACTGGGCGACATTCCCGATGTTCTTGCCAAATGGCAAACAAAAGAAGAAGGACCAAATAGTTTCTGCGTTCCAATTGAGCGGATAGAGGAAAACAACTGGAACCTTATGGCGGGACGATACAAACCGTTAGTTGTTTCTACTGTAAAGCATGACCCGCCGGATACAATTATTGGCGAGATTATAGAACTTGAAACAAAGATAGCCGACCGCGCGGCGAAGCTCCAAGAGGCACTGCAGAAAAAATGAGCAAGTGGGAAAGCAAAAAGTTGCTTGATGTTGCCTATGTCATACGGGGTGTTACGTTTGACAAGGGAGATGTAAGCAATTCGCTATCAGAAGGTTTGGTTCCTATCCTCCGTGCTGGAAATATTGGAAATAAACTCGATACGAAAAACGATCTTATCTATGTGCCCGCTCATAAAGTGGGAAAAGAACAATTACTTCAAGTCGGTGATGTCGCAATTTGTATGTCTTCAGGTAGTCCTGATATAGTTGGAAAAACCTCGAAGTTGGAGGAGACATGGAAAGGGTCTGTTGGTGCTTTTTGTGCAATCATACGATTTAATCAAAATGTTATTCCAAAATTTGGGGCTTTATATTTTCAAAGTCGTGCTTTCATTTGTTGGAGAAAGCAGCAAGCCGAAGGTGCGAACATAAAGAATATAAGAAAATCCGATCTTGAATCATTGATGTTACCAGTTCCCCCGCTTACCGAGCAAGAGCGCATTGTACTCATTTTGGACGAAGCGGAAGAAATGAAGCGGCTCCGCGCCCAAGCCAGCAACCGCACCGCCGATCTTATACCTGCTTTGTTGGATGAGATGTTTGGGGATATAGGATCAAATAATAAAAAATGGAATTTCTGCAAACTTGGTGAAATCTGCATGATAAACCCACGGTTTATTGGAAAAGAATTGATAGACGAGGACGAGGTATCATTTATTCCAATGAGTGAAGTTGATCAAAACGAGGGGAGAATATTATCAAACTTAACCGTAAAGTTCGGAGATGTTAAACGAGGATATACATCATTTATTGATGGCGATATTCTTTTCGCTAAAATCACACCTTGTATGGAAAACGGAAAAGCAGCATTTGTTAATAACCTATTCAATGGTGTTGGTTTTGGCTCTACTGAATTTCATGTACTCCGACCAAAAAAGGAAATTGATGCAATATTTCTTCTCTCATTGATTCGAAGGGAGAGTTTTAGGCAACAAGCAAAAGCAAGCTTTACTGGTACAGCAGGACAGAAACGTGTCCCTGTTGATTTCTTAATAAATTACTCTTTAGCTTTACCACCGCTTGCTCTTCAAAAAGAATTTGCAGCAAGAGTGGAAGAAATCCGCGCGATCTCATCGGATCAATCTGTTGCAGATCAAAAGCTCGAATCTCTCTTCCAATCACTTCTCCACCGTGCATTTGAAGGAGAATTATGATCGGGAATTTGCGAAATCATTGGAGCTATACAGTGCAAGAAATCTGGGAGCCACTTGCAACCCACGAACAAGCACCGCAGGATTTATTCTCTGATCTCTACAATGAAGTGGAAGATCATCTTGGCGTACATACTTCGCAAGCCCTGTTTGAAGAAATACGGAATGATTCTGTTATCGCACAGGCAAAATTTTTGGCTATCAAAGGAACAGACTTTGCGAGCGAATTGGAGATCGCAGAGTTTCTTGAAGAAGCATACGAAGCGATAGAAGATTATGGAATACCCGGCTACAGCGAAAGATTCAAATCTCTACTGCGAACGTTTACATCAAAATACAACTTACGTTACCGACTGGACGATCCGTTTGAATTACGCTTCCTATTAACCGGTTCATTTGCCAATCTGTATAATGATCTGAGAAGAATTAATGCAACAAGTCCTACGCTTCTTGGCCTGATGTCTGATTTTGAGTATGCTTTTAATCAATACTCGAGAACACTCACTCAGGCGGATTTGAAGACATGCATTGCAAAGGCAAGTAATTATGCGGAAGGTCTCGCTTCTTTTACAAACGGGAATCCCGTTGCGGGAAACACGCTAGGTGCTCTTTGCAATCAGTTGAACACTTGGCCCCATGATAAAGTGAAGGAATCTATCGTCAACCTATATCACTTTTGTTCAGGTTATCCGGGAATACGACATGGTGGTTCACCAATTGGTGTTCGAAGAGGGCTAAATAATGAAGATCCAATACTCGTTTCAATTCTCCTCTTTGCATTCTCAGGATACCTGACAACGAATTTAAATAAGCAAGAAGTGCTCGGTGCGTGAGCGCCTATGATTATATGGTCGGTGACCGACTAATTTTTCATTAGAAAATATCCAACCGTCGTTACGATATTAAAATCAATCTTGAAACTTCACCCTACACCCAATTTTCTATTTTGAAAATCAAACCTTAAAATCTTTCCAATTTCCAACCTTTATCTCAAATATATTTTCTGTTTCTGCAAACCTCTTTTTTATCTTAAAATAATATTATATATTTATCATACTCCGAGTCTGACTACCTAAATCAATGATATGGTAACAGGCCAGTAAGTCGATATTGACTTCCCGTCTCGTCCCGAAAGCTTTCGGGATCGTGACGGGACGGGTGATAACCGAAAGTTTAGCACCTCCCGTGTTTGGAAAGGAGAGAAAACGATTTGATCGTTTGCTCATTGTCTCATTGACTCATTGAACCGATGGATCAATGACTCAATGATCAAATGAGTCAATAAATCATTATCCCCATCCTTTCCATAAGCGATGGGTTTTTTATTTTAAAAACAAAAGTCAAAATGAGAAATTAAATCTTATTGCTGTGTCTCTTTGGAAACATATTTTGTAATTGAATAAATAGATGATGCCATTAATTGATTCTTTTAACAGAAAACACACATATCTCCGCATCTCAGTAACGGATCGTTGTAACCTGCGCTGCATTTACTGTATGCCTTCGCAGGGAATTGAGATGAAAAGCCGCGATAAGATGTTGACATTCGATGAGATAAAACGCGTCGCTGAAATCTTTGCTGCTTTAGGAATCACAAAAATCCGATTAACCGGAGGCGAACCGCTTGTCAGAAAAGATTTACCGAGGTTAGTTGAAAGTATATCAAATATTCCAGGCATCGACACGATCAGCATGACAACTAACGGGGTTCTTTTAAAAAACTTTGCACCTCAATTAAAAGAATCAGGTCTTACTCATCTAAACGTCAGCTTAGATACTCTTCGCCTTTCTCGTTTTGTGCAAATCGCGTTGCGGCAAAATTATTATGATGTCATCGCTGGAATAAATGCTGCACTCGATGCAGGTTTTCAACCGCTCAAGTTGAATACCGTTATAATCGGCGGCGTCAATGACGATGAGCTTCATGATTTTGTGGAATTTGTTCGCGATAAACCGATCAATATCCGCTTCATAGAATACATGCCGTTCAAGTTCAATCAATGGAATCAAGGTAAACTTATTTCATTCCAACAAATGAAAGAAAAAATTGAA
This sequence comes from uncultured Chlorobiaceae bacterium, assembly GCA_964354225.1. Classification (GTDB taxonomy): domain Bacteria; phylum Bacteroidota; class Ignavibacteria; order UBA10030; family SZUA-254; genus CAYGZC01. The sequence goes on from CAYGZC010000028.1 coordinate 16,897, forward strand.
GAGCGCTATAACCTGATTCCTTTGGAGAAATCATTAAATGAAAATTCTGTTTCTAAGGATTTCAAAATTCAGGGATTTGCTGGAAGTGTCAGTTTTATCACTTCAATGTCGGATCATTTTTGCGGAACATGCAATCGGATTCGTCTTACCGCCGATGGTTCGATTAAATCTTGTCTCTTCCATCCCGCTGAAGTCAACTTAAAATCGGCGCTTCGAAGTAATTCATCCGACGATGTTATTTCGGAAATGATTCAATCTGCAATTTCAGTTAAACCGTACGGACATCCAAAAGCCGAAGATCTCATAGCCATCGAAAATAGAAGTATGATACAAATCGGAGGATGATAACAATTCAAAGGGTAAAATTAAAAAGTAAAAGTTAAGAGCAAAATTATATTGACAAATTACCATCAACAACTGACAAGCGACTAATGACTATTGACCAAAATAGAGGCGATTCATGATAGATATTTCAAACAAAATTAAAACACTCCGCACGGCGATTGCTCAAGCTACTTTGAAACTATCGCCTTCGACAATAGCGCTGATTCACCAGAACAAAATTCCGAAAGGGAATCCGCTCGAGGTAGCAAAAGTAGCCGCTATTCAGGCGGCAAAGCATACGAGCGATATAATTCCATATTGCCATCCCTTGCCGATTGATTATGCAGGCATCGATTATGAATTCGGCGAAGATAAAATTACCGTAACAGCGACCGTGAAAACAATTTATAAAACTGGTGTTGAGATGGAAGCCCTCACTTCGGCTTCAGTTGCTGTATTAACACTTTATGATATGATGAAAATGTTGGATGACTCGATGGAAATTATCGGTGTAAAGCTGTTGGAGAAAACGGGAGGTAAATCGGATTTCAAAACCAAATATGATCGATCGCTGTGTGCCGCAGTGCTTGTAATGTCGGATTCGGTTGTGGCTGGAACAAAATCGGATTTATCCGGACAATTAATCGTCGAGCGATTAAAAAAGGAAGGCATTCAAGTTGTTGATTACAAAATCATACCGGATGATATTGATAATATTGTACAGACACTTATTCATTATGCCGATGAAGATAAATTGGATTTAGTTATTACGACAGGCGGAACCGGCTTCAGTTCGCGGGATTGCACACCTGAAGCAATGTTGAAAGTTATCGAGCGAGAAATCCCCGGAATTCCAGAGGCGTCGCGGGAATTTGGACAAGAACGAACCCCATACTCAATGCTCTCACGTGCTAAATCTGGAATCAGAGGAAGAACACTGATTGTCAATCTTCCCGGCTCTAAGAAAGGTGTCGCAGATTCTCTAAACGCACTATTCCCCGGATTGTTGCACTCATTTAAAATGATATGGGGTGGGGGACATTGATAGATTTCGGATTGTGGATTTTAGATTTGCGATTTTCAATTTGTTCACAATGAAAATCAAGTCAGTTAAACGCAAAAAAATAAGCTCCGTTAGGAGCGACACAAGAAAAGAATAAAATGATAGACTTTGAAGAAGCGGTAACAAAAATTTTAGACCACACACATCACCTGCCAACCACATCGCTCAGGTTAGCGAAATCGATTGGATATGTTCTTGCTGAGACGATAAAAGCCAAAGAATCAATTCCACGATTTGATTCATCTGCGGTAGATGGATATGCAGTTAGATCCGAGGATTTACAAAAAGTATCCAATAAAAATCCAAAACTGCTTCCAATTATCGGAACAGTTAAAGCTGGTGATATCGTGATTCCAATATTGCGAAAGGGTTTTGCGATTAAAATATTTACCGGGACTTGCGTTCCGCAAAACGCAAACGCAATCGTGATGCAAGAATATGCAGAAGAAAAAAATCACGCGGTTTCAATATTAAGAAAAGTTGAAAAAGGTGAGAACATCCGGCGACGAGGCAAGGAATTTAAAAAAGGCGAGATTGTTATTGAACGCGGAAATTTAATCACACCGCCCGTTGTTGGTATGCTTGCATCTATGGGATATTCAAAGGTGCGTGTTTATAAAAAACCAAATATCGGATTGATTGTTACAGGAAATGAACTTCGATCACTGGGAGTAAAATTACAAAACGGAGAGATATATGATTCAAACTCATTTGCCCTCACCGCAGTGTTACACTCGCTTGGTATCAATCCAGTAATTGAGAGACGAACAAAAGATAATAAGCGATCGATTAAGACAGCTCTCGAAGAAGCGATTAAACTTTCCGATGTTGTCATATCGGTCGGCGGTGTTTCTGTTGGTGAGTATGATTTTGTTAAAGAAATTTTCACGGAACTTGGTGTAAAGAAAATATTCTGGAAAGTAGCTGTAAAACCGGGAAAACCAAATTATTTTGGTACACTCGGAAGAAAATTAATCTTTGGTTTACCTGGCAACCCTGTTGCAGCGTTGGTTTCGTTTTATCAATTGGTAATACCTGCAATCCATAAGTTAATCGGGCGCAATCATAAAGAAGTGTTTATGCCTGTTGTGCAACTTTCAGCCGATCTAAAGAAAAAACATGGACGTTTAGAGTTTGTTCGCGGTGTTATTTCTACCAATCGGCTTGGTGAATTGATTGTATCACCAACGAAAGGACAGGGCTCACACATGCTTAGCGGAATAGCAAAAGCAAATTGTCTGATTCATTTTCCCAAGCAGGAGGATTTTATACGTAAAGGTTCAAACGTAAAAGTGGAATTGTTGAGGTGAGATATTTAGTATTGAAAAGATTAGAATGATGAAATAATTCATCACGATGACGATAGATCATAAAGCAAACAACAAAGAACAGAGAACAATTGACCAATGACGAAGTAAAAGGCAAAATAGTAGCCATTAACATCAGCAAGAAAAAGGGGATACCCAAAACAAATGTTCAGCAAGCGACGTTGATTGAAAATTATGGTATAGAAGGAGATACTCATGCAGGCAACTGGCACCGGCAGATAAGTTTACTCGGAATAGAAAGTATCAAGAAGATGCGAGAAGAAGGATTGAATGTCCGTCCCGGTGCTTTTGCAGAAAACATAACTACCGAATTTCTTAATCTACCCAAACTTAACATTGGTGATAAAATAACTATAGGAGACTCAGTTTTGGAAATAACTCAAATTGGTAAAGAGTGTCACACTAAATGTGCAATTTATTATCAGGCAGGCGATTGTGTGATGCCGAGGGAGGGAATCTTTGCCCGAGTATTAAAAGGTGGAATTATTAAAGTTGATGATGATCTAAAAATTATTACAGAAAGAGAATCCATCTCAGCAGGAGTATCGGACTAATGGATTTATGGAATTAAGAGATGATATTGTCGGTGTTATTCTTGCCGGCGGAAAAAGTTCAAGAATGGGAACAGATAAAGCATTGCTGGAGTTCAAAGGAAAACCTTTAATCCAACATATCGCTGAAACATTGAAGTCCGTCTTCAATCATGTTATTATAATTTCTGATTACAAAGAACAATATAAATTTCTTAGCTTACCTATATATGACGACATTTATAAAAATTGCGGACCGCTGGGAGGGATCCACTCAGCTTTTGTAAATTCAAAAAATGAAAATATCTTCATCGCATCATGCGATTTACCATTCATAAATTCTCTTGCAATTCATTATCTCCTTGATCATCATTCTCAGAGTGAGGCAACGATGTTCTCGATTAATCAACGAACTCAACCCTTGTTCGGTTTGTATAATCGATCATGTTTTTTGAAGCTAGAAAATCATCTAAAACAAAAACAGTATTCTGTTCTGCAATTCTTAAATAATATCCCCACGAATGTTATCCAGTTAAAATCTTCTCTCGCAATTGCCTTTTCAGGGAATTTAAAAAACATAAACACCCCTGCAGATTACCGAGCGATTGCTATAAAAATAACATAAGTGTTTTACACCCCCCAAAAAGTCCACGAAATAGCTTGTTTTCGGGGTATGTGTGATATAACCCAGCATGTTATTAAAGATTTTTGTATCTTTAATAACGAAATTTGGATTGTAGCAAAATGAGGGTTATCGTAGAAAAATTATTTCCATCTTTAGGTAAAAAAATTGCCTTTGCAGTTGTTCTCGTCTTTCTGATAGCCGGGGGTGCATTCGTGTATTTTGCGCATCAGACAGGATATACAATGCTTCAAAAACAAACACGAGCCAAAGCTCATGGGGTTGCCGAATTTGGAAAGGCGATCTTAGAGCATATCATGTTAGGCGGTCGGAATGACCATTTGCAATCTGCACTCAAAAGAGCGGTGGCATCGGGACAAGCAAAAGATTTTCTAATTCTAACTGATGATGGTACGATCGTATTAAAAGCAGACAGCAATCAATACATTGATAGATTGCCAATAGAGAAATTTGTTGAATTACCTCAATTCCCCGGAGATCGTTTTCTTTCATTAAAACAAAATGACTCGTTATACGAATTTATCGTAACGCCGATTCAAAAGAAATCTGAATGCTATAGCTGCCACCCTGAAAAAGAAACGACGAAGGGATTCCTCGCTGTCAATATCTCTATGGATGATGTTCGAGCGGCCTCATTGGAACACCGGACAATAAATCTGGTGATGACAGTTGTTACTTTTTCGGGCTTAGGAATTATCTTGTACCTTGCGTTGATGTTCCTTGTAATTCGCCCGGTGAAAAAACTAAATAGGCAGATGATTGATGTGGAAGAACAAATCGAAAAATATGAAGAAGGAAAACAGGTACAATTTTCAGAACTTGAACTGCCACACTCGAAAGACGAGATTGCAGGATTGCTGGCCGCGTTCAACAAACTCATCAAGCGATTAAATAAAACTCATAATAAATTACACGAAATGCACCAATCTCAGCTTGAGCATGCGGATCGCTTGGCAACAACCGGTGAGATGGCGGCAAGCATTGCTCACGAGATCAAAAATCCAATAGCTGGTGTGCTTGGAGCACTACAAGTTTTCGATAGTGAAACTCCGCATCACGATGAACGGAAAATAATCCTTGCCGAAATGATGATTCAATTACAGCGTGTCAACAATACCGTCAATGATCTTCTGAATTATGCAAGACCCACCCCGCCTGTTTTTGGGGAAGTTTATATTAACGAGTTAATCGAAAAAACGCTTTCTTTGATATCGCAGCAAATCAAGAACGAACACATCGTTATTAAAAAAGAGTTGATGGCTGAACGTGTAAGCATCATAGCCGATGGGAAACAATTACAGCAAGTTTTATGGAATATCCTGCTTAATGCAATTCAGGCGATGGATGGAAAGGGCGCACTTTCAGTTACATCATATCAAAAAGATTCATCTGTGATAATTTTAATTGAAGATACAGGCAAAGGCATTCTTCCCGAGAATCTTGAAAGCATTTTCAAACCATTCTTCACAACCAAACATAAAGGGACCGGACTTGGAATGACAATATCGAAGCGTATAATTACACAACATAAAGGGACTATAATCATTGATAGTGAGCCCGGAAAGGGAACTATCGCAACAATAATGTTACCACCACAACAAAATCACAGATGAGTTTATATGCGGGGTGAAACAATCTTAATAGTCGATGATGAAAAGTTAATCCGATGGACGCTACTCCAGGAACTTTCTAAAAATGGTTTTAGAATTCTTGAAGCAATTAACATTAAAACGGCGTTTGGCATTATCAATGAAAACGAACCAGACCTAATTATTCTCGATCAAATGCTGCCCGATGGAACGGGTATCGATCTTCTTGAGAAGATGAAAGGCGGTGAGAGCATGCTGCCCGTGATTATGTTAACCGCGGTAGACCGCTCGAATATTGCTGTACAAGCGATGAAGCTCGGGGCTTTCGATTATGTTACAAAACCGGTAAATATTGAAGAACTCAAAATTGTTATTGAGAAGGCCCTCGAAACTACAAAGTTAAAAAGACAAGTTGCAAGTTTTTTAAAACAGCAAGAAACAAAGTGCGGTTTGTATGGACTTCTCGGTTCATCACCTCCTATGAAGAAGGTTTGCGAACAAATCAGGAAGGTTGCCCAAAGCAGCGGAACCACAGTATTGATAACTGGGGAGACTGGTACGGGGAAGGAGTTAGCTGCAAAGGCAATACACTTTCTAAGTGAGCGGCGAGATAAACCGTTAATTCCGGTAAACTTCTCGGCATTGACAGAAACAATTGTTGAAAGTGAATTATTCGGACATGAGAAAGGTGCATTCACAGATGCGAGAAGTCAAAGAAAGGGTATCTTTGAAATCGCAGATGGTGGAACCATCTTTCTTGATGAGATAGGTGACACCTCTCCAAAAATTCAAGTGCGGTTACTCCGCGTGCTTGAACAAAAAACTTTTCAGCGAGTTGGTGGCACGGCAGAAATAACTGTCGATATTCGTATCTTTGCGGCAACCAATCAGCCAATTGAAAAATTAGTAAAAGAAGCAAAATTTCGTTCAGATCTTTATTACCGGCTCAATGTTGCAAATATACATATGCCTCCACTCAGAGAGCGCGAGGATGACATTATCTTGTTGGCGGAATTTTTCTTGCATGAGTTTAATGCAACTTTCCATAAAAATTTTAAAGGTTTATCGGAGGATACTAAAAAACTATTCCTTAGTTATCACTGGCCCGGGAATGTACGAGAGCTACGCAATGTTGTAGAAAGAGCTGTCTTAATGGATGAAGGTGACTATATCTTTTCACATCAGGTCGAGCTGGGCCATCTTCATCATTTAAATCATGAATCACATTCTCCAAGACTGACGCATAATAATGATAACATTTCTCTCGGTGATGTTGAAAAAGACACAATTATTAGGGCACTTGAAAAAACGAATTATAATCAATCCCAAGCTGCAAAATTACTCAAGATAAGTCGCGATACACTCCGTTATCGGATGAAAAAACATAACCTGCTCACTTAGAGAAGGTCCAACATGTTCATCTTGCGCTAAATAACGCACCGAATAATCGCTTCCTATTTATTATCCCGCAAAATTATTTCCTTTCTTAAAGAGATGACATATTCATTATGGCATAGACTTTGCAATTTCACAGGTGAATATCTAAGAAACAGATGAGTTATACCACAAACAATAATCAGAAAAAGATAGACGGCAAAGTTCTTCTTGTTGAAGATGAAAACCTGATCGGATGGTCGATCGCCACCGCTCTCCGGAGAGAGGGGTATGCTGTAACATTGGTAGAGTCGGGTGAGGAAGCGATAGAGATCATATCCTCAACAAAGTTCGATATCGTGATTACTGATCTCAAACTTCCTCAGATCAACGGCTTTGAAGTGGCAACAGTCGTCAAATCCCAATGCTCCTCAATACCGGTAATTATGATCAGCGCACAATCCAGCCAGACAACTCAAGATGTAAAAGTGCATCAGGCAGTTGATCGCTATATCGAAAAACCATTTGATCTAAATGAAATAATTAAAATTACTCATCGACTGATTGGCCGTAGTTCAGCAAAAGTTGTTCGCTAATATTCGTAATCTATAACTTGAACTGTGTGATTTAACCCATCGTTTGGGTTCTATACCCCAAAGAGAGAAATCTTTCCTCCCAAAAGACAGAATATTCTTATTTTTTTACCCGTTTAATACAACATCCAAATGGCACGCTGCTTGCAATTCTTTCTGGAAAACCCAAATTAATCCACAATTTTATGAAACCTTTCATAAGGAGACACATCATGAGATATGTTCGGTTACTATCTCTTTCATTAATTCTTATCCTTTGTATAGTTGGTCTGGCATTATCACAAATACAAACAGCCAGAATCATCATCAAAGGTATATCACCTGATATCAAAGTAGCCGGTCGATACGATGCTTTGTCAAGCGGTTTACCTAATGTCGGTAAAGGGCAAAAAGTGTGGTTAGAGGCATTAGCGCTTTATACCACAGGTACTGTTAATAATAGCTGGATCGATACTATAATTACTGAAACTTGGTCGGTGACAAATCCTCCGGGTGGTTTTGTAACGATCACACATACCGATACTACAACTTATTTTATTCCAGATAGAACGGGCCAATATAAAGTAGATCTCTCTGTGACCACAAGTCATGGAACCGCAACGGCGTCTGTCTACATTAACTCAGCTTACTGGGTTGGTGTTGGAAACGTTACCGGTCCTGTTTCAAATCCAGCATCCTGCGGATTTGGGTGCCACAGCGGTAAAGTAAGTGAGTGGCAGGAAACCCCTCACGCCGGGATCTTCTCTTACAACGTAGATAGCAGCGATCACTATTCTACAAATTGTGTTTATTGCCATACTGTTGGTTACGACGCAGCTGCAACAGCTGTAAACGGTGGGTGGGACGATGTGCGTGCGGCACTTGGTTTCGTTATTCCGAGTCCACAACATCCCGGAGTGTGGGATTCAATCAAAACAAATTTCCCAACCCTTGCTAATGTTTCAAATATACAGTGCGAAAACTGCCACGGACCGGGTAGCTTGCATTTTAGTATGACAGATAAAAACCAGATTGCTGCCAGTCTCTCTGCCGATGTATGTAATCAATGTCACGGTAGAAAATTTGGTCACATCAAGGGTTATGAATGGGGAAATACTGCTCATGCGAAATCGGTTGGAGAACCTGGTGAAATTGAACATATGAACAGCACAAGCTGTGCACAATGCCATACAGCTCAGGGTTTCATCACCGAAAATTTAGGCCATGGTACTTCCGGTGCACCGTATGCCGATGTTCAATCTGTTACATGCGCCGCATGTCATGATCCACACAGTGACGAGAATCCATCGCAATTGCGAGTTGCATCAGTTGGTGATGCATGTACTGGTTGCCATAAGACACGTATAAGTTCACGCGGCTTGCACCACTCACTGCAGGGTCCGATGTTCGCCGGTGTTACAGGAACACCATTTACATTGGGTCAAACCGGTATAGGTACTTGGGGTGGCTTCCAATTCCCAGGTTACCAATATCGGAATTCTTCTCACAGCAACATTGCAGGTAAATGTGCTGAGTGCCATATGGCTACAATTGCCGGAGCGGATACGCTTCTCATTCCAGGTATTCCATTTAGCCAGTATCAAGGTAAGCTTGGTGGTCACTCATTTAAAGTCGCTTATGATAATGGTACACCGGATGATGCAATAGATGATATACTCAATCCGGTTGGATGTAAAGAATGTCATGGTACCGTATCATTGGAATTTGTTGAACAAAGCCAGGATAAGATTAAGGCATTGCTTGAGGAACTCAGAGTACTTCTGCCACATGCGACATCAGGTGATACAACTCAGCCTCTAACTCACACTAGTTCGAGCCTTACAACAATCCAAAAAGGTGCAGCATACAACTACTACTTCGTTAGCTATGATGGCAGCTATGGCGTGCACAATTATGAGTACGCTGCTGGATTACTCCGTTCTTCAATCGAAATGGTGAAGCTCGGTGCCGGTGCTGCTTCTATCGCTTCAATTAAAGACGTACCAAACGATCAAGGTAAGCAAGTCCAGGTTGTGTGGAATAAGTTCCCGGCTGAGAGCTATCCTGATCCAGTTGTCAATTACCTCATTCTACGACAAGACTCTGCCGGTATGTTGCTTGGTAAAACTGTAGCAGCGACATCATTCCGTGAGATGCTTTCGAAAGTTACCGACGGTTCACGCGTCACCCTGAGCGGTAGTGTTTGGACAAAGGTTGGCGAGTTCAAGGCAATCAAACAACCGAAGTACTCGCTTATGGTTCCAACACTTTTTGATTCGACGATCATTGATGGACAAAAACTCACAACATTCGATGTGGTTGGATATACCGCAGCAAATGTTGTATATGCTTCAGCGGCTGCGACTGGGTACTCTGTAGATAACCTGGCGCCGGCAGCTCCAACAGGATTCGCATTACAAAGCGTAGCTGGTGTGGTCAACATCTCGTGGGAATCTTCTACAGATGCGGACTTCAAATATTTCGCAGTCTACAGAGGTGTTACACCAAACTTCAATGCTCATGGTACACCACTTGCAACAGCTACAGGCACCCAGTATACGGATGCTTCAATTCAGCTTGGACGTACATATTACTATAAGCTCACGGCGTTTGATTTCTCCGGAAACGAGAGCAACTTCACCGATGAGAAATCTATTATGGTTACCAGTATTGAAGAAGGTAACGGCATCCCAATAGAGTTTGCATTGCGTCAAAATCATCCGAATCCATTCAATCCAACAACATCAATTCGATATGAATTGCCGCAGGCAGCTCATGTGGAGATTAGCATTTACAACTCACTTGGCATGCTTGTAACAACATTGGTAGATCAGGATGAACAAAGTGGCTATCATACAATCGAGTGGAATGGAACAAATAATTCTGGCAACACCATTGCAAGCGGAATTTACATTTACAAAATGGAAGCCGGAACATTCTCATCCATCAAAAAGATGTTGTTCATCAAATAGTATCAAACAATATCCCGCCATTTGAAGACGGTTAAGCTATAACTCTATCTCAATAGCGCAGGTGATTTAGTTTGCCTGTGCTTTTTTATTTATGCTTATAAAAGTTAGTTGGGTTATATAACCCACTCAATTATGAAATTCTCTTCAATTTAGTGATTTATTCTGGAGGTAAATCGGTTAAATTTGTATGATTTTAAGAATATGTCTCATCCCTACAACTATTCTTGAATTGGCACATGAGTTGCAATTTATTCATTCACCTTGTATCTTATTTAAGTTTTACAATTGAGGTAACTTGCATTTTTTCGAATAAAGCTTTATAAGTGTCCAAGTAAATAATTCACAATTTGTCACTTTAATTACAGAAAGGAGTCAATATGAAACTTGCCACGATACTATTACTTCTGTTGATGGTCATCTTCGGTTTCTCTCATCCTATTTATGCTCAGACCTACACCGGCGTTTACAATCCAATCCTGGGTTGCAGCACAACGGGATGCCATACAGTAACTGGTAAATCACAATTTACGCAATGGTCGTCAACTCTTCATGCCCAGGCATATGATTCAATCACATTCATTCAGAAAAATCCAGACTGTTTACCTTGTCATACAACTGGTTGGGATACAACAAAACACATTGATGGTTTTTCAGATTTCTATCCGCCGGTTACTCACAACGATTCTGTTGGTATTGACCAAATGAAGAATGTTCAATGTGAAGCTTGCCATGGTCCGGTTCAATTTGGCGTGAATCATGGTCAGGCTTCTACCATTAATCCAACCGCTGAAAAGTGCGGATCGTGTCATCAAGGTGAACACCATCCATACTACAGCGAATGGGCAACGACAAAACATTCTATGTCCGACACGAACGCGTCCGGTTTTCTAACGGGGGAATTTCGCAACGATCCAAACTGTTCGGGTTGTCACACATATCAAGGTTTTGTTCAATTCGTTAACGATACCAGCTTGGCTCCAAATGTTACCCCACCCGGAAGTGAAGCGCTGCCGATTGTTTGTACAGCGTGCCATGATCCGCATTCAAATGCGAATCCGGGACAACTACGGAAATCACCAAGCGCTCTTTGCCAGAAATGTCATAACCCGGAATATGATCCCGACAGTCCGACACCTGACGGAACAACAATACATCACTCAACGGCATATATGTTAGAAGGGAAAGGCGGATATCAATATGCTGGATACACGTATGAGAATTCATTCCATGGTTTGGTGGCTATAGACAAATGCGTCACGTGCCATGTCGTGATGACTCCGTTTATCAGCAGCTCCCAGCCGGCATCCACGGGTCATACATTCCAGCCCAAGGGAATAAAATGTTTCGAGTGTCATGCCGATTTTGATACCCTGTCAACTTCATTTAATTACCGTAATACTCAAACAAAGATTGACAGTTTGAGTGCCGTTCTCGGTGCGAAATTAGCGGCGGCAACGCATGTAGATTCTTCATCTGTTGAATTCTACCGCGCTAAGTTCAACTACGACTTCGTCCAGGCAGAAGGTAGTCATGGCATTCACAACACGAAATATGCAAAGGGATTATTGGAATCTGCGATTGCCAATTTCACTCCATCAACTTCCGTTGAGATTATTGATAACGGTATCCCGACCAGTTTTGAGCTGAGACAAAACTATCCTAATCCGTTTAATCCGTCGACAAATATTAGTTTTGCTCTACCGTCGGCAGAGTTTGTGCGGATCCAAATTTTTGACGTGTTGGGTAGTTTAGTTACAACCTTACTCAATCGAGATTTAACTGCCGGTAATTATAAAATCGCATGGAATGGTGTCGATCAAAATGGCGCATCTGTCACAACCGGAGTTTATCTCTACAAACTTGAGACGGGCTCGTTTACAGAAACAAAGAAAATGTTGCTGATGAAATAGTGTCAAATGATCCCGCTCGTGATAGGGATTCTATAAGATTAAAAGTTCCTCTTAGGTGTGACATCCTCGGAGGAACTTTTTTTATCTCCCGTCTCTTAAAACCTTTATAAACTAAATTTGACAAAGCAATAAACATTATGTACAATCAAGTTCATGATTATCAAAGTTACCAATAACAGAACATGTTATATTTAAAAGGATTTACTCTGGGAATGGATTCCTCGGTGAATAAAAACAAATTCCTTTTATATTCAATACTTTATTTAACCGTTTTGGTGTCCACTGTTATAGGACAGGGACCTTACAAATGCGATTGGGCAAAAGATGGACTAATTTTAGGAAGCGGTGCGATCATTGTGTCGACTGCCTATGTTATAGATCATTCACCATCTGCTTTATCATTACAGGAGATCAATCAACTTTCAAGTAAATCAATAAACTGGTTCGATCGGGGTGCCGTGTATCGGTTCTCTGAGGAAGCCGCAAAAATAAGTAACATTGTAGCGGGATTGAGTATTGCGGCCCCGCTGGTTCTTTTTAGTGACAGCAAAATTAGAAAAGAGTGGAGGATATATACTCTCATGTACTTCGAGACTATACTGTTCTCAGCATCCGTTCCATCAATTGGTAAAGGGAGCGTTAAAAGAACACGACCTTTTGTTTATAATCCTGATGTTACGCTCGAAAAGAAAACAACTGGCGAGGCAAGGAGATCATTTTTTTCCCGGCATACAACTATAACATTTGCAGCAGCCGTCTTCCTCTCGACTGTTTATGATAATAGTTACCCGGATTCAAAATGGACACCTTATGTGTGGACAGGTTCACTATTAGCGGCAGGTGCTGTTGGGTATTTGCGTTATGAAGCCGGTGAGCATTTCCCGACAGATATTATCACTGGCGCAGTTGTTGGGAGCGCAATTGGTTACTTTATTCCGTTTTTACATCAGGCAAATAACGGAGATACTCAAATTTCGATAACTTCAACCATCTTGCCGCCAGGTATTGGCATACAACTAAGGTTATGATTATTAAATTTCATACCCTTTCAGGCTTACTAAAAGTGCTTGACTCTAAGTTAAATTCCACTTAATTTATTTTAGACAATTCGCAACACAATTCATCAAATGAGATAGTTATGCGCAATGTATATTTTGCAACGCTTTGTGTTTTTATTTTTATGTTCACATTTATCTGTACTTTAAAATATCAGGAATCCTCACCAACCGCTGAGCAGGGTGAAGGCGGGAAGAATGGCAGGTCGGGTGCCCTTGAGGCATTGGAATTCTGGACACGCTCGCGTGCATATCCCGAAAACGATATTCCACAAGATAAATATTTCAGAGCATTTCAATCTGCAAAGGTAAAGACGCGCGAAATCTCAAGTCTGCTAAGCGCAGCAAGTATTTGGGATCCCATCGGACCTCTCAATCTTCAGGGCAGAACCAAAAGTGTTGCAATAAATCCTATGAATCCCAACACCGTCTATGTTGGAACGGCAAGCGGGGGATTGTGGCGATCATACACCGGAGGTCTGGGTGGCGATTGGCACCAGGTGAAACTTGGTCATCCCGCTTTAGGCATCAGTGCAATCGTAATTGATCCGACAGATTCAAACACAATTTATCTTGGCACCGGAGAAGTGTACCGGTATCAGAATTCAATGGTTGGATTAGTAGTGCGAACAACACGTGGGAGCTACGGCATCGGTATTCTTAAAACAATTGATGGAGGCACTACATGGACTAAAAGTCTCGATTGGTCCTATGAGCAGCAAAGAGGGATTCAATCATTAAAGATGAATCCGCTAAATCCCCGAACTCTCTGGGCGGCGACATCAGAAGGAATTTATAAATCCACCAATGCCGGTTCAACCTGGGAAGAGATGTTATTCGGTTATATGACGCAAGATATTGTTATTCATCTTACTGACACAAATAAAGTTCTATGCACAATAGGAAATTTTTACCCGAGTGTTACATTCTATACTACCGATGGGGGAACAAACTGGTCAGCTTCACCGTTACCGAGTTACACAGGTAAAACCACACTCGCAATATATCCAGTCAATCCAAATGTTGTCTATGCAAGTGCTGCAGACAGTACGAACGGTGTGGGAGCTCTTTATCGAACCACTGACTTTGGAATAAGCTGGACAAAATTAAAAGAGTATTTCAATACTGGTCAGCTCTTAGGAGTTCAAGGTTGGTACTCACATTATGTTGCAGTCTACCCAACTGATTCAAGCATCATTGTACATAACGGTGTTGGCAGAAGTAAATCAACGAACGGCGGTATCACATTTTCTGGTGTTTCTAGTGGATATTCGGATAATCATTCTTATGCTATCCATCCCACAAATCCAAATATTTTATATGCCGTCAATGACGATGGCATATATCGTTCTACAAATTTCGGCAGCTCTTACACGAACATTGGTTTTGGATTGCAGTCGGGACAAATTTATAATGGATTTTCATGTTCAACAATAGATTCTCTTCTTGCACTTGCTCAATCGCAAGATCATATTCCGGGTTACCGGTACTTAGGTTCTTCAACCTGGGATCACGGCAGCGCGGTGGATGAAGCCGGCTGGAATGCCATTACTCCATCTAATGATAACATTATGTATTCAGTGTATCGATTTGGACAAGCGCTTTACAAATCTATAGATCGTGGCGAATCTTTCTTTTATGTGGGCGGCTTTAGCTCGGGTGCATGGAATTCTCCCATCGTGGTTTCTCCTTCTAATCCGAATATTCTTTACGTGGGCACAACCAGAATTTATAAATCTATTGATGGTGCAGGAAGCTGGAACAGCGGTTCTTATCTTGACGGTAATCCAGCTCTATCTATGGCAGTCTCTGCAATGAATTCCGATACCGTTTATGTTGGTATGGCGCCGCAAGTAAATCGGGCACATATTTATTGCACAACGAATGGAGGAACATTATGGACGAACGTGACTGGTTCCCTGCCCGATAGGTATCCAATCGACATGGCTGTTGATCCTACCAATTCAAAAATAGTTTATGTAGCATTTGGAGGATTCGGCACGGGACATCTATACAAATCTACCGATGCTGGGACAAGCTGGAGCAATATCACCGGAACACTGCCTGATGCACCAACAACTGCAATTGCGATTGATCCTCTTTACCCAAATATCGTTTATGTCGGAAATGATATCGGTGTTTATGTAGCAACCAATAGCGGTTCAACCTGGTCAGGATTCAGTGCTGGGCTACCGGATGCAGTCATTGTTGCCGATTTGACTATTTCTCCGTCAAACCGAGCGCTGAGAGTTGCAACACATGGTAATGGTATATGGGAGCGGAAACTTCTTAATGAGTTACCGGAAACTTACTTTGATTATAAAGCACTCACTGTAAATTATCCAGTCGATGGAACCGTTTTAAATGTTGGGTTGCCACTTTCATCAATGAAGGCATCCTTCCGAAGTCTTAGTTTACAGGCACATCCGGATTCATTCGATGTTAAATATCGAATCCTTCTGGATAACACAGAAGTTTTCTCAAAAACAAAACGGATTTTAGGTTTAGTATCGGCAGAGAACAGAACTGTAACATTTGATGGAAGTTATGCTCCTATAGAAGACGGAACGTATATAGTTCAGGCAATCACACTCGCCAGTGATGATAACAATAATAACGACACAGTACAGAGTACCTTCAATATTATTGCACCATCCACTGTTTCATACTGGACAGCAACCAAGATTCATTCTCCATACACAGAGATTACCAGCGGTTCACCCGGACCATCTGGCGATGATAACTGGATGAGAACAGAAATTCCATTTTCATTTACTTATGATAATCACACTTACGATTCGGTTCTTATTAATACCAACGGTTGGCTGGAATTAGGTGCCGGAACACGCGGATTTCTTATGGGTTTATCAACAGCAGAGCAGATCGGGAGTTATTTCACTTATTCACTCGCAACTACAGATCATCCGACAAAAGCACTCGGTCCGTGGTGGACTGACCTCAGTGCTGCACCCGGGCAAATTACTTACAAAACTATCGGCTCGGCACCAAATCGAACATTCATTGTGCAATGGAAAGATGTACCTGCTTACTGCTGCGACGCCGCAACTACCACGACTCTTAATTTCCAGGTGATGCTTCATGAAACAACTAATCTTATCGAGTTCTGCTACGGTTCAGTATATGCCGGTGTATTGTCATCTTATTATGGGGCATCAATTGGCTTGAAAGATTATGCGGGCGGTGATTATCGTTTCTATGATGTCTATAGTCAACGTACAGGATTGATAGTTGATCTCAATACAAGTCTTAATCCGCTAACCGATTGGCCCGGACAGGATAACTGCTATCAGATTACAACAAACCCTAATGGAATTAGCTTGGCATTAACAAGTGATTGGAACCTGATCTCTCTTCCTGTGAATAGAAGCAATTATTCTATTGCATCCATTTTTCCAACAGCGGTTTCCGGTACATTGTTCCAATATACAACATCGTATCAAACGGCAGATTCAATAATGCCGGGGGGCGGCTATTGGTTAAAGTTCCCGGCATCGATGAACCAATTCATCATCGGTTCAGAGATGCCATCGGTTTCTGTATCATTAAATGCCGGCTGGAATATCATCGGCTCTGTCGATCATGAAGTAACCGCACCAAGCGGAGGGATAATTACAAGCAGCGTGTTCGAGTTTAATGGCTCGGGATACTCTGAAGTATCGACGTTAAAACCCGGTAAGGGATACTGGGTGAGGGCCAGTTCAACAGGCGTTCTGACACTTGGACCACAGAATGAGCCCAAACCATCAGCAAAGAAAGTTGAAGCGAATTTCACGATGACTATCACGGATAAATTGGGACGGAAGCGGGAGCTTTCACTTTCGGAGAATCAGGTAAACCTTGAGCGATATGATTTACCGCCGTTACCGCCTGCTGAAGTATTCGATGTTCGCTTCACCAGCCAGCGAATGCTTGAATCATATCCGAAAGAGATAAATGAAGAAACATTATGTCCAATCAAGATGCAGTCGCCGGTATATCCACTGACGATAACATACAAGACCCAGAATGCAGGCAGTAAAGGATATGTTATAGATGAAATGTTTAACGATAAAATCACGGGTTCTCATAATCTCTCTGGTGAAGGAAAGATAATAATCAACAGCGGTGATGAGAGAACACTTCGATTGAGAGTAATCAGTGGAAAACAAATTCCGACTCATTTTGCACTGATGCAGAATTATCCGAATCCTTTCAATCCGATCACAGCAATCTCGTTTGATCTTCCGGCGAAAAGCACCGTTAGCTTAAAGGTGTACGATATAATTGGGAAGGAAGTGATGACGCTGGCTAATGGAGAATACGAAGCAGGCTCATATGCTGTTCAAGCCGACTTAACCAATCTGGCAAGCGGAATGTATTTGTACAGGCTGAGAGTGGGCACATTCACTGATGTGAAAAAGATGATACTCGCAAAGTAAGTCATTTCACCCGGTTTAGAACTCCGATTTCTATCTTATTATTTCCCCAGCAAGAAATTGGAGTTCTTCTTTGTTTGCACTTCACCTTCCTACACCTTATATTCTAATCGATTCGAAACTTGTCCGAAGGACTCCTTCGAAGAAACTTGTATCATCAATTCCCGATTCGTTTCACTCATCGGGATTTCGTCCCGCTTATTGAAATAGCGGGATTCAACTTAAATCTATTATTTTATGATCTCCGGAATCATACTTGCTGCCGGCTCTTCTCAACGCATGGGCTTGCCGAAAGCTCTCCTAAAAATTGGAGAGAAAACATTTCTCCAACATATTGTCGAAGCCCTTCACTCAGCGCGAATAATCGATGTTGTTATTGTTCTCGGTGCAGAAGCGGAAAAGATTCAAAAAACATTGACATGGTTCGATGGAAAAGTTGTCGTCAACGACGAATGGCAGAAAGGGCAGCTTACATCAATAATCACTGGACTGAATAATTTGGATATGACTGCGACCGATCCGGAAGAAATCCACGGTGCAATAATTTGTCCGGCGGATCATCCACTGCTTACACAATCGCTCTTGGTTGATCTACTTCAAGGGTATTGGCTATCAAAAAAAAGAATTATTATTCCTATACATCGGGGAAAACGGGGTCATCCGGTTATTTTCGATAGAGAACTTTTTGATGATATACGAAATGCTCCGCTTGATATTGGTGCGAGAGCAGTTGTGCGAAATCATGAGCAGGAGGTTCACAAAGTTGATGTGAATGACGAAGGAGTACTTATCAACATCGATTCACCTGACGATTACAAAAAATATATTCTAAACTATGGCAAGTGACGGATATTTGCTCGGTTATGATGTCGGAAGTTCCTTCGTAAAAGCAGCACTACTTGATTCTGCATCCGGGGCAGTGATTGCCTCTGCCAGTTCGCCCGAGCAAGGAATAGAAATACTCTCGTCTAAACCCGGTTGGGCTGAGCAGCATCCGTCTTTGTGGTGGGATAATGTGAAGAAGGTAACCACAATGCTTAGGGAAAAATCAGGTGCCGATCTGCACGATGTCTGCGCCATCGGTATCTCGTACCAAATGCACGGACTAGTAATTATTGATAAAAACTATCAAGTGCTCAGACCGGCAATCATTTGGTGCGACACTCGTGCGGCTGATATCGGCGAGCGGGCATTTAACTCGCTCGGTGAACAAACTTGTTTCCATCGTCTGCTTAATTCTCCTGGTAACTTCACAGCATCTAAATTAAAATGGGTTATGGACCGCGAGCCGGATATTTATCGGCGTATAAACAAATTCATGTTGCCCGGTGATTACATCGGGATGATGATGACGGGTGAAATTCTTACAACACCCTTAGGACTATCGGAGATGATTTTGTGGGATTATTTAGAAGACAAGATTGCCGATTTTGTGCTGCGTCATTTCGGAATCTCTCAAGATCTGATGCCTCAGGTTGTTCCAAACTTTTACGATCAAGGAGTTCTCACAGAAAAGGCAGCCGTAGAGTTAGGACTGAAACCAAGAACTAAAGTTACATATCGAGCAGGCGATCAGCCAAACAGTTCGTTCTCACTTAACGTCTTGAGACCGGGTGAAGCTGCGATTGCGGCAAACACAACCGGCGTTATCTTCGGTATCACCGATAAAGCCGCGGCTGATTCTCAATCCCGTGTGAATACATTCTTGCATGTTAACCACACAAAAAACAAACCAAAATATGCTGTTCTCCTTTATATTAATGGCGGAAGCATACTCAATAGCTGGCTCAAGAGAAATGTCGTTACCTTTGGCAGTGATACTCTTACATACTCGCAGATGAATAAACTTGCCGAATTAATTCCTGCCGGTTCAGAAGGGCTCGTTATTTTCCCGTACGGAAACGGAGTTGAACCTACACTAAATAACAAAAATATCGGGGCGGCAATGTGTAATTTAGATTTCACAATTCACAGCAAGCCGCATATTCTTCGGGCGGCACAGGAAGGAATTGCTTTTGCGCTCAAACACGGACTGGAAATTGTATCCGGGATGGGATTGGAAGTTCAGGTGATAAAAGCAAGCAGTTCGGGTATGTTCCTCAGCCCGATTTTCTGTGAGGCACTTTCAACCGTAACGAATGTACCGGTAACACTCTATAATACTGATGCCGCTCAAGGAGCTGCCCGCGGTGCAGGCGTTGGTGTTGGAATATATGAATCGGTGGAAGATGCGTTCATCGGTCTAACGACCATGAAAGTTATTGAGCCGAATCTAAGAAAACGGGAAACATATCTCGAAGCGTATATAAAATGGTATAATGTTTTGAAAAAGTTTCTTTCATCTGAAAGTTAAATTAGCCAATTCACAAAATGAAATAATGCAAAGAGGACTGCAATATGAATACCAAAAGAACATTCTTAAATATTATCTTAGCGATCTCGCTCTTGCATATCTTCTGCGAAAATTCTTCCGGGCAGGTGAGAGCATATGGACTCAAAATCGGAACCGTTGCTTCAAGACTTGATTTTGATTACGCAGCAAATCTTGATCGTAATCTCAATACTTACTACCGATGGGGAATAAATGTCGGTGTTTTTATAGAGGCATTGGACGTTCCAAATCTGAGTGTAGTAGGATCTGTGGATTATACACAGAAAGGTGTTGGCTTTAAACTTATAGAGAGAACACCGGCGCATCCTGAAGGCATCGAAGGACCGAAGTCATTTGCCGACGAAATTGATTACCTTTCGCTATCAATATTATTGAAACCAAGAATTGATCTGCGGTTCGGTGAGTTCTACGTGCTTGCAGGACCACGGCTCGACGTTATGCTAAGAGCGCTAAATGAGTGGAGCATATACACTCATTTTCGCGATGGCGCTTATGGTGTAACGATTGGCGGCGGTTTCATTGTACCTGATATGGTTGCCCGTGGTGTTGGATTGGAAATTCAATATAGTCCCAATTTTGGAAAAGAATATTCTTCCGACAAAGTGAGTGTTACGGGTACATCTGTCCAGATACTACTAGTTCTTGAATTATAAATGATCGATTATTACAGCGACAAGCTCTCCGCCGAAAGATTGAAGCGTGTTTACGAGATAGCACCTCCGCGCGTTCGGCAATATTTTGAGGCAGAAATTAACTACGTATTGCAAAAAATCGGTTCGGACGAATTAGTTTTAGATTTAGGGTGTGGATATGGACGAATCATTCCTATGCTTGCTAAGCGAGCAAAATCTGTTATCGGTATTGATACTTCTTTTTCTAGTTTGTCAATGGGCAAAGAAATGCTTTCTAAAATTTCAAATTACAACCTGTTACAAGTGAATGCAGTTCATCTTGCTTTCCGTGATCGTAGTTTTGATGTAGTTATTTGCATTCAGAATGGAATCTCTGCCTTCCATGTTGATCAAAAAAATTTGATAAAAGAAAGTATGCGCGTAACCAAGCCGAACGGTAAAATTTTTTTCTCAAGCTACTCTGAGAAATTTTGGAATCACCGGCTTGAGTGGTTTCAATTGCAATCAGCGGCAGAACTTTTGGGTGAAGTTGATTATGAGAAAACAAGAGATGGCGTGATCGTTTGCAAGGATGGATTTACAGCAACTACCGTAAACCCGGATCAATTTCTTTCTTTGGTTTCAGGTTTGGATATTGAAGCAAAAATCGTGCAGGTGGATGAATCAAGTGTGTTTTGTGAGATGAGGAAGAAATAATATAACTTCAGCATTCCATCCAAAACAAGAATACTGAGGTTCTTAATTACACGAAGCTATTATTTAAAATGCTTTCCGTCTACGCCGCACAATGGAAACCAACGATATTAGGACGAGCAACAATAACAAGCCAGCCGATACAATAAAAGCCCAAACATTAACCACCCGCGACGATGCATGCATAACATAAGCGGCAACCTTCGCATGATACGGACTGAACTTCCAGGTTACACTGTTTCCCCGGATTGTCTGACCGTTTGATTCCAGCAGCAATCCCGGCATAATAGTGGTATATTCCCAGGTATCTGGAAATTTTATAAGCTCATCTTTCAATTGCATGGCTTGTACTGCCTGCACAGCAGTCGGCCGTAGTTTCTCGGTGGCAGCTTTGCCGAAAACTTTTTCACCTGACTCTAAATAAATGTTCAGGAGAATCTCATCTTGAGTAAGCGTTGTGTCCGAATATTTTTTTCCTGCTTTCTTCGTTGAATCATCCTCAGCAAGCATGCTTGCGAAACGTTCTTTATTATCGCGAAGAAGTGAAACAGTAACTGTAGGATCATTCATTCTTTCAGCATCATTTATCAATGCCGCAAACAGTTCCTCAAACTCATCTCTTTCTATCCACCTATCAACTTTTTCCTTTAGTGCTTCTTCCTTTTCACCGCGCTGGAATTGTTCTATCTCTTCCGGAGTCAGAAAATCTGTGACGGGTACATGCCCGTATGGATTTTTAAACAGATATTTCTCGCTGTAATCGATGTAGGTATAAAACCATTGAAATCGTTTTTCGATTGAAACATCTATTCGCATGGCTTTTGAGATGTTCTCCGATGAATATTCGGCGCGGAATTCTTCGGGTGTCCGGAACGATTTAGTAGCGATGTATTCATAGGATACGCTGGTGTCGCCACTTTCCCGCCATTCAACCGACCATCCATCCGAACCCAGCGGAAATGCCCTCTCGGGGACGGACTTCGATTGCAGTTTCATTGAAATCGTTCGCTGACACGAGCCGTCGCTATTGATTGTGGTTTTCACTTTTTCGTCAAGACATCCAGTCAGTGAAATCAGTAACGGGAATAACAGAGTGATTATTATTTTATTGATCAAGTTCATAATTATTTTTCTCCTTCTTGTGTCAATTGTTCAAGATCTTTAATTAGTGCTTTCCCTTCTGTAGCCAGAATCTTTCGCTCACGGTCATTAATTCCATCTTCGAGTGTCACCTTCGACAGGTTCGGGTACCGAGAAGATAGATAATCGAAAAGTCCATTTTTCTTTTTGAATAATTCGAGAAGCTCTGAACCAATCATTCGCATTGGATCCAACCCGATCGCTGCGTTATTAAACGATGATGGGGATGCAAAACCTTTCTTTTCCTCTAATGATGCTATCCCAATGAGACGTCTCGCATCTGAATTAGTATAAGAAACATCTACTCCAGCGTTTCTTTCCATAGTTTGTAAATGTATTTCGAGATTAGAAATCTTTTGTGCGTCTCGCGATTGTTGAGTTACAAATAACACGGTGGCAGCCAAAACGATAAAGCTTAACGCTGGTCGCAGCCAGCCGAATATTACATCTAAATTCAGAGGTCTCTTTTCGCTTGTCCTATTGCTAATATTTATTTTTACAATGCGATCTATTGTCTCATTAACAAGAGAGACATCCTCGGATAAATCCGGAACACTTTCTCTAAGTGGTAAGAGAGCGGCGTCAATTGAAAGCAGTTGTTGAATAATTTCTTGACAATATGTGCAGCTCTTGGTATGCTCAAGAACCTTTTTACTTTCATCAGCCGATAGCTCTCCATTACGATAAAGATAGATTAGAGATTCGATTTTTCTACATTCATTCATAACTGCTCACTTTCCTGCAATCGATTTACAGCAATACGAATTCTCCGACGGGCATAGCAGAGGTTTGTTTTTACCGAACCGATTGATATTCCAACTATCTCCGCGATTTCCTCAATAGAAAAATCCAGAACATCACGAAGATGAAAAACAAGATATTCTTTCGGAGGCAGGTTCTTCGATTCGGAAATGACATGATCGCAAAGATCCGATTTCTCGACTTCCGAATGGAAATCCCTGCTATCGGCGACGTCATTATTTCCGAATAAATTTCCTGTATAACTAAAAATATTTTTCTGCCGTGAATTCATTTTTATTTTGTCATAGCATAAATTGATAACGATTTTATAAAGCCATGTGGTGAATTTAATTTCCTTGCGATATTTTCTCAGATTGTTCCAAACACGGATAAATGCTTCTTGGACAACATCTTTTGAATTTTCTTCATCATGCAATAAACGGAACGCAACCGCATAAGCATATTGTTTCTGTGAATCCATGAGCGACCTGAATGCCGCGATATCTCCATCTAAGCATTTCTGCACAAGCTCGGGCAAATTTGGTTTCTGCTGTTCCGATTTCAGTAAATTCCTCATTGGCTGTATTTATAATCTTTTATAATGATACGACTGAAAGTAATACTGGTTAAAAAATATACCAAAATTAATTAACACTAGAAACGGGGTAAAATTTGGTATTTAAGCAAAAACTGGGGGATGAATGAATCGAGTGTGTTTTGTGAGATGATAAAGATGTAATTAGGTTGTGATTATTTCAGCTAACAGTTAGGTAAACAACGCAATATTTTTGTGAACCTCTGATTTTTATTTCAGGGAACAAAAGTATTGAGCAAGGTTTTCAGGCGTCAGACTTTTCCAGCGCCGTTGTTTGCTGTGTTATGTGCCGCTTAACCAGAATATCAATCTTACATATTTGGGTGAATCTGTTGTCTCCTAGCGTCAATTGCTAAGATGAACTGTTTCAAGTTTTCTTCTCGGAGTCTCTTCAGTTCCTCGGAATAACCGATTTGAACCCACGGAGCACTTTCATAAATTGTGTTGAGCGTCTTGTTCACTCGAGTTTCGCTTTCGGCAATTTCAAGCTGACCTCCGTATCGGGTAACAAGTATCGATTTATATGCCACGGACGCTGGAATAAAATTGATGGAGTATTGCATGTGATGCTTGTAAATCCAAATAATGTCAGATAGACGAACGAAGTTGACCGTAAACATTCTAGGTACAAGCAACCAAGAAGTTGTAAGTGTGCATTTTGGTAGGCGGATCAAGTTGCTTTCCAATCGGAACTCATTGTCGATATCCATAATCACAGTATTGAGTTCTCCATATCCAGACAGAGAGTGATGAATAGGGTGGACAGCAGGCATCTTAGCACGTTTTATGTACTTTCGAATGTTCCATACTGGAACAATAAGCAATAGAGACAGGAAGAACAAAAATATGACTGCCATAATCAGGTCTGCGCCTCCTCGATACGGAATTGTCTCCAAGAATAGGAATGCAAAGCACAGCACGGGAAGAACCAGAGCGATATTAACGATTAGCAAGTTCCTATTTGTTCGTCTAATCTGATAGTCAACCATACTTTGCATTTATTATCTCCTTAGTGGTTAAATGGCACATAATGTCCCGACGAATAAAGCAATATTTTTATGAACCTATAATTTTCATTTCAGCGTACTATAGTAGTGAGCGAGACTTTATTATCATTGGCTTTATTTTCCATTGCCGTTATTTTATGTGTTAAGTGCAGTTACGCCTTTATAAAACTCGCTCCATTCTCTCGACAAGCCATATGCGTCTGCCATCCGGAATCTGATGAGGGACAAGAGAGGCAACAGTCCTCGACTGTTGACCTAATCCTGTTCTGCGGAAGTCAGTGAGTTTGTAAAAGACACAGAATTGGTTGCACTGATTCCTCTCGTCAGCATCTTCTCGAATGACTAGCTCAACATATGAGTCTCGGACTAATTTACCCAATAGTCCTCTGCCCATTGCGTTGTCGGTATAGTTAAGGCGTCTGAAAAAATTTACGTGTGGGCTAACAGACATTATGATTCCCATCGCGGGTCGAGATTCATCTTGTGCGTGTACTTCGATGATGGTAAGCCGGTTAGTCGTCCTTCCCTCGATGTCAGCCAATCGATGCACGACATCTGCAAGAATCGGGATGCCACGCGACCTTGAGTATTCTTCAATGATGCTACGCACTTGATAGCCCGGAACATGTTCGATCTCGATCATATAACGTAAGAGATATGGAATGCAAGTATCCTCATGTGGATTCCAAGGTGGCTCCTGCAAATTGAAGAAGACCTTGCTTCCACAAGTGCAGGAGAAATAGTAAACATCCTGTCCGCAGTCGGGGCAACTTGTTCCAAAAATTTTGGTATCACAGTCGTCTCTATGTGTTGGTACTGGCATTTATTCTCCTTGTGGCGCAATTGCACTCAACTAGTGTATTAATGGATGCCGTATATCCACCCAAAATGACATTATAGACTTCCCGCATTGCAAGGGGTTATTTCGCTTTGGGCTGATGCATAGCCAAATCCAATGAATTAATAATTTTACCAAGTTTACCACTGATATGTTCTCCTCTTTTCTATTTGTATCTCGTATAAAACTGAATAGGTGAAATTAATAAAACTCCAATGCAATATCAAGTTATTTTTTATTATAATTGAATTGATTCCATACGATTGATCCGTCTGGAAAGCAGACTAATCAGCTTCCCCGTTGACCGCCACGCCGGATAGCAGTTGGTCCGCGAAATGTTCCGGTGCTCTTCGGTATATGAATTCCGGATCTACCGGCTTCTTGTGTATGGAATACATCTCCGGGTTTTAGAATTCTGACCCTTATCGGTTTTCCCTGAATCTCTTTCCCGCGCAAACCCTCAACTGCCTCGCGGGCTTCTGATTTCACCGTCATAACAACGATGCCGTATCCGTCCGATGTATTCGTTTTTTTGTTTCGCCCGATAGTTGCTTTTTTGACTGCACCGAATGGTTCGAACATTTTTTTCAATTCGTCATCAGTATATTCCAAAGGTATATTTCCAATATAGATTTGCATTTTTGTGCCCTGTTCTATTATTTAGTCGAAATACTCGTATGATTAAAAGGTAGGGAAAAACATCCTAACATTCAACCAACAACTTTATTAATATCTCGAACAACATTTTGAGATATTAAGCAGAAATCCCATGAATTAAAAATCCCAATCGATTGATCGGGATTCTATAATCTTCGCTCCGCAGGCATCAGCCTTTGGCTGAGAACTTGCATCTCGTTCCAAAGGAACAGGATAACAGCCGGATGTTATAAATCTAATTTCCCATTAATTAATCGGTGAATCTTCTCTTTATTCTTCCAACTTTTAATTAACCGCTCAAACGATATTGCTTCACTTCGCGTATTATACCCTTTCGTAAAAACCAATTCCCGTGGACGGTACTTTGATGTGTAACCCTTCTCTATCGTGTTATGAAATTCCAATCTTTTGCTTGGATTCTTAGATTGGCCAACATAATATTTATCTGCTGATTTTGAATGAAGAATATAAATCCAATATCCCATAAAATCAAAATCCCATCTATTCTGATGTGACTCCTTTGGCTCCGCAGGCAAGACTCGAACTTGCAACCCTCCGGTTAACAGCCGGATGCTCTACCATTGAGCTACTGCGGAATATATTTTATTTTCTACCTTAATCCCTTGAACTTGTATCCCATTCCAAAGGAACGGGATAACAGCCGGATGTACCAACGGTATCCCCTTGGGACTCCACCATGGAACTGCTGCGGAATTAATTAACTTTAATTTTGCTAATTAATTTCGATTGTTTTAAAGCGAATGTGAATAAATATATGAAAATCCCTCCCGAAAGTCAATCATTCAGTATTTGACTAATCCTACCTATTTAACTATATTGACTTAGAAAATGGAATGATAATCCATTAAAATCTGTTCTAATTAATAGAAACACCAATTATCAGAGAAAATCAGGATTATTAAATGGAAGGTAATTTTTCAAATCGAGTTCAAGATGTTATCCGCTTAAGCCGTGAAGAAGCTTTACGACTAGGGCATGATTATATAGGAACCGAGCATCTTCTGCTCGGTGTGATACGCGAAGGCGAAGGAATATCTATTAAAATCCTTCGCAACCTTGGTGTTGATCTTTACAAACTGAAGAAAGCTATTGAAGACACTGTGCGAACTTCAGGTGGAACTCTGACAATTGGTAATATTCCACTTACGAAACAAGCAGAGAAAGTATTAAAGATAACCTATCTTGAAGCAAAACTTTACAAGTCGGATGTGATAGGCACAGAACATTTGCTTCTGTCGTTGTTAAGAGACGATGATAATATCGCCGCACAAATCCTACATCAATTTAACGTTCATTACGATGCTGTACGGAATGATCTTGACAATATCATCAGCGGGAAGCCGTCAAGTCCGCCGCCAGCACCTACAATTGAACGTCGATCAGATAAATCAAAAACACCGGTTCTAGATAATTTTGGACGTGATCTTACTAAACTTGCCATCGAGGATAAACTTGACCCAATCATTGGCAGAGAAAAAGAAATTGAGCGTGTAGCACAGGTATTGAGTCGACGAAAGAAAAATAATCCAGTCCTCATCGGTGAACCCGGTGTTGGTAAAACGGCAATTGCCGAAGGACTTGCACTTCGCATCGTTCAGAAGAAAGTATCACGCGTTCTGCACGACAAGCGTGTTGTCACGCTCGATCTGGCTGCGTTAGTCGCCGGAACTAAGTACCGGGGGCAATTTGAAGAACGCATGAAAGCCGTGATGAACGAGTTGGAGAAAGCAAAAGATGTTATCCTGTTTATTGATGAGCTTCATACAATTGTTGGCGCTGGCGGTGCATCCGGCTCGTTAGATGCATCGAATATGTTTAAGCCGGCTCTTTCGCGCGGTGATTTACAGTGCATCGGTGCAACAACATTGGATG
The DNA here is from genome assembly GCA_964354225.1 of uncultured Chlorobiaceae bacterium. Classification (GTDB taxonomy): domain Bacteria; phylum Bacteroidota; class Ignavibacteria; order UBA10030; family SZUA-254; genus CAYGZC01. Next base: position 45,281 of record CAYGZC010000028.1, read on the forward strand.
AGTACCGACAGTATATCGAGAAAGATGGCGCTCTCGACCGTCGGTTCCAAAAGATCATGGTTGATCCAACTACTGTGGAAGAGACATTTCAGATTCTTAAAAACATCAAATATAAATATGAAGAGCACCACAGTGTGCTATTCACTGAAAAAGCGATTGAAACATCTGTGCGGCTAAGTGACCGCTACATCACCGATCGTTATCTGCCTGATAAAGCAATTGATGTAATGGATGAGGCGGGGTCCCGCGTGCATCTCTCCAATATTCATGTTCCTAAAGAGATTTTGGATCTTGAGGGAGAAGTTGAAAAGATTCGCCTATCGAAAAATCAAGTTGTTAAGACTCAAAACTTTGAAGAAGCTGCACGTTTGCGCGATCTTGAAAAGAAACACCTCACCGATCTTGAGAACGCAAAGCGTGAATGGGAACAAAAATCTCATCTCGTCATACACGAAGTGAATGAAGATACTATCGCTGATGTCGTCTCGATGATGACTGGTATTCCTGTATACCGGATTGCTCAATCAGAATCCGAGAAATTGTTGAAGATGGAAGAATCACTGAAGGCAGTTATCATAGGGCAGGATGAAGCAATTATAAAATTAAGCAAGGCAATCCGCCGAACACGTGCTGGCTTGAAAGATCCAAAACGTCCGATCGGTTCTTTTATTTGTCTCGGACCAACAGGTGTCGGCAAAACAGAAATGGCGAAAGCACTCGCACGCTACCTTTTTGATTCCGATGAAGCACTCATCCGCATCGACATGAGCGAGTACATGGAAAAGTTCAGTGTATCACGGCTTGTTGGCGCACCACCGGGGTATGTTGGTTATGAGGAAGGCGGTCAGCTTACAGAAAAAGTACGACGCAAACCATATTCGGTTGTGCTGTTGGATGAAATTGAGAAAGCACATCCGGATGTTTTCAACATATTACTACAAGTGCTGGATGATGGAATACTGACCGATAGTTTAGGACGGCGAGTGGATTTTAAAAACACTATTTTGATAATGACCTCTAACATCGGTGCCCGCGATATTAAAACAACGGGTGGTTTCGGATTTGGTGTCGATACACCGAAAGATTTATATAAAACGATGAAGAATACAATCGAAGATGCAGTGAAACGCGTGTTCAATCCGGAATTCCTCAACCGTATCGATGATACAATTGTATTCCATAGTCTAGAGCGCGAGCACATAGATAAAATTATTGACATTCAAATGCGCGACCTGGTTAAGCGAATGGTATCAATGGAAATTAAGATTCAATTAGCCAAGCAAGCACGAGAGTTTCTCGTCGATAAAGGATATGATCCGGCGTTCGGCGCAAGACCATTGAAGCGCGCACTTCAGAAGTATATCGAGGATCCGATTGCTGAGGAAATTTTGCGCAATAAGTTTGGTCAAGGAAGTATCATCAAAGTTAAATTGAACAAGAAGACAGAAACGCTGAAGTTTACAGAAGGCAAGAAAGTTAGAGAACAAAAGAAAGAACCGGAAATCCAGCAGAGTAACGCAAGCGTTTCATAAACCTCTTATTAATATTTTCAACCCCCGTCCGAGAAGTTGTTGTGATGGGGGTTTTTCTATTTTAAATTCAAATGGTATTATCGAAGAAAAATCCAAGGGTACGGGAATTATCATTCCAGTCATTTTTAAATAAAAAGGTTAACGAGCTTGAGCTGCGCCCGGAAGGTACACTCCGTGAATGCTTGATAGAGTTGCGGCACGAGCTGATGAAGAAGCATATCGCTTTCTTCCCGCACTTTTATTTTGGCGATGAACCATGGGGCTGCATCGACAGAACCGGTTCGGTTGAAATTCCATTCTATCTTGCTAACAATAAACTCCGTCGGCTTGCCGAAAAGTATTATCTTTCCTACTCCAAAGAAGAGATCAAGATGATATTGCGGCACGAAACGGGTCATGCACTCAATTATGCTTATAAACTCTGGATAAGAGAAGATTGGAAACAATTATTTGGAAGATTTAGACAATCATACCGTCCATTTTATCACTTTAATACTACAAGTAAAGATTTTGTTAGATACCTTCATTACGTTGGTCATCCACACTACGCACAAAAACACCCTGATGAGGATTTTGCAGAAACATTCGCAGTCTGGCTCGACCCGACATCGAAGTGGAAATGGAATTATAAACTCTGGAATAGAGCTATGGAGAAACTCCGATTCGTTGATTTACTGTTCGGGCATGAACAAATTGCATCGAAGCGTCCATTGAGAGTTCGATATACAGAGACAGACAATTACCGTAACATTATCTCAACTGTAGCTGAATATTTCGAGATCGAACGAAAGATTGATCCACGGGTGAAAGAGTATACCGAAGACCTCAAGCAAATATTTTCCGATGTGAGCACAAAATCCCATCGTTTGATCAGGGCAGATTTATTTATTCAGCATTACACTAAATATTTAGAGGAAGAGTTGTTCACCTGGATTGCGAAAGCAGATCGGCGGGATATTCGAAAGTATCTGCGTGAAGTGCAAACGCTTTGCTCGATAAACAATCTGCATCTTCAGCCCGACCAAGCAACTGAAAAGCTGGTAGAGCTTGTGATCGTTTCAACCTACCACGTTCTGAAACGATTGAGATTTATAAGATAGGAAACCTTCTGTCAACCCCCCGAAGGTTTCCCGTTCTTGCATCAAGAACCTTCGGGGGGTTAGACGATATCAGCTGTTTTAGAAATCAACTTTAATCGTTACAATTCCATTTTTCATCGTTTTTACTTTCACAACATTCTTTTCAAACCACACTGCACTTCCGTCTTGTTCTAAAAAGTTTGAGGTGAAAGCTTTCTTCGGAGTCTGAGGTAGTGTCAACACTGCATCAGTTTCTTCACCTTTTGCATCGTACCACTGGAAAATCCAGGCATCAGAATCTTCTGCCTTTTTAATTGTGGTAAGAACTAAGTTCGAGGGCTCCAATTTCACGAGCGAGTTTGATGCCGGGAGTTTCCCCCTGTGTTTATCACTTATTACTGCAATCATCGGATCGTTAAATTCGTACCCTTTCTGCGTTGTGCTTGATTGCTGCCAATTTTTACTATGAGGGTAAAGTGCATACCGAATAGAATGTTTCCCGCGGTCAGCAGTTGGGTCGGGCCACTTAGGCGAGCGAAGAAGCGAGAGCCGCATAACGTTTCCTTTGATATCGTAACCGTATTTTGATGTATTCAATAAACTTACGCCAAAATCGTTCTGCGAAAGATCAGCCCAGCGCTGGGCGGGGACTTCTACCTTTGCACTGTCCCAGCTATCGCGCCATTGAGTTGAACGTTGGATTGTTCCGTAAGGAATTTCGTACGTTGCCACCGTGTTGCTTACTGAAACAGGAAACGCAACCTTCAGCATGGTTTTCTCTTCCCACCAATCAACATCCGTCTTGAAATCGATGTAATCAATGCCGTCATACAACGAGATGTCTTGGGTGAAAAACGTGTTTGGGTAATCTTGCGTTGGCGCTTCTTTCTTCACGCCCGGTTTAAGATAATCAGAAATTATTCGCAGAGTCGCACGCACCGGTCCATACTCCACAACTTCAATCTTACGGAGAGTTGTTGGGAACTTCACGCCCGTTAATCCAATATTCCATGCATCCCAAGCTGATGGTTTATCTTCGAGCATTTGAAGCTGGTTGCCATTTCCGGCTAAAATTTCTTTTCCATTTAGCTTGTCGATTATACTTTTCACCTCCCCAGTCATCTCATCGATGGTAACGAAGAAGAATTCATTTTCAATAGAAGCCACCGATATTTCCAGATTCTTTGCCTTGACTGTTGACTTTTGTTTTCTCATCTCGTACAGTTTATACCCAAGCGAAGGAACACTCTCTGCTTTAAAGAAAATCTCGCGGTTGTATTTATCTTTTTGAATAGTTTGCGATGGAACTTCTTTTCCCTGAAGATCAAAGATGCTGTACTCATTATTGTCAGCTTCGGGAAGCTGGAGAGTTACAATACTTGCTCGTTCCCACGAAAGCGGATTGAAGACTAGTAATGGTTCACCTTTCTTTACGGTTGATGTGTTAATTTGATTTGAAAGATAGGTGAGAGATTTCTTAAGCTCGAATGTACCGATAGCTTCCGATTGTTTATACCGTTCAGGTGCATCAATGTACACTTCTCGAATACTGGAACCGGGAAGAATGTCATGAAATTGATTAAACAGAACATTCTTCCACGCTTCTTCGAGATCGGCAGCGTTGTACTTACCACCGAACATAGCGGCAAGAGAAGAAAATTTCTCAACATTAGTTAGAAGAACCTCACACTTACGATTCCACTCTTTACCTTTTGCCTGTGTTGTGAAAGTTCCTTGATGATACTCAAGATAAAGCTCGTCTTTCCAAACAGGTAGAGTGGTAAGATTTTGTTTTTTCAGCCAATCGAGATATTGTGTTGTTGTGCCGTATTCAATGGAAGGATAAATATCAAGTGTTTTCAGATGCTCGATACGATCTATCATATCGTTAGATGGTCCACCACCATGGTCACCGACACCGAAGAGGATCATCATTTTCGTGAAGCCGGTGTTTGCATCGAATTGGCGCACCCAATCAACTAAACGGTAAGGATCATCGACAGTGTTCACGTAATCGAAAGGGAAATAACTCAAAACGCGAGAACCATCAGGGCTCTCCCACCAGAAAACTCGGTATGGAAAAACATTCGTTTCATTCCATCCTATTTTCTGCGTGATGAATGCATCAATACCAGCATTGATGCAGAACTGCGGCATATTCCAATTGTAACCGAATGAATCAGGATTCCAGCCAATCTTTACATCTACACCAAACTTTTCTTTGAAGTAACGCTTGGCATAAAGAAGATGCCTCATCCACGATTCACCGCTCGGTAAATTGCAATCCGGCTCAATCCACATACCGCCAATTATTTCCCATCGACCATCTTTAATTCTCGGGATCATCCGTTTAAATACATCGGGGTAGTACTGCTCCATCCAATCGTAGTACGCTGCAGAACTTTGTGTATATGTGAAATCGGGGCGAGTATCCATCATGCTAAGCACAGAAGCGAAAGTATTTTTACAAACCTCAATCGTTTCTCGCTCACGCCAAAGCCAGGCGGCATCGATATGAGCATTTGCATCGAAGAAAATTGTGTATCGCTTGGCGAAATCACTGACCGGCTTTAACTGTGCGCGAATTTTATCAAGTGAAGCCGTGAATTTATCCAAATCACCAGAAGCAAGTGGTTGTACATCCACTTCACCGGCAAGTTTCTGGAGAAGATTATTCAAACGGATTTTCTCCTCACGATCCATATTCGATTTATCGATACCCGGGTCTTGTTTCCTTCGAGCATTAGTTTGGTATGTATCGAAGCTTAACAATTTCTGTCCGACACGAATGCTGGTGGAAAAATCCTGGACCATCTGGCTGATTTTCTTTGATCGCTCCGATTCGATTTCCGCTCGAATCAAACGCAGCGGTCCACCAGTATTAATTGCTTTTACCGCAACCAAGAATTTCTGCCCGGGTTTGGCATCCTTCGTCAGCTCGAACTCTCCGTCCCAGGGAAAATATCCTTTGCTCTCTCCATTCACCCACAGATAACCGTAATCATCAACTGATACCAGAAACTTCACTGCACCACTCACCGGCTGTCCCAAGATCTGATCGGGTATAACAAATTCCTTCCTGATCCAGCATGAATCGGGATAGATGCGTTGGTCTAGTTTTAGATTCTCCCATTTCGAATCATCGAAATCGGATTTTGTGGGATCGCCGGTTATCGGCTGTTTCAAGTCGGGACTTGCTTTCCAGTTGTTAAACGAAATGGTTCCAAGTGAATCTAGCGAATGCACGACTTTATCGACTTGAGTTTGAGCAAACATTGAGAAAGGCAAAAGGCAAAAAACAAAAATTAAGAACAGGGTTTTCATTGTGGATTCCTTAAATAAATGGTTAATTTTATTGTTGTGAAACAAATTTTTCCAGGTTTAAATGTAGAATTAAACTTTTACATGCGTAAACTGAATAGATGCTTATTTAAGAGATTGAAGTATCCTTCGTATCTCAGGTGCATTAGCGTCATCCGGTGAAATTTCAAGATACTTTTGCCAGTATAATTTCGCCTCAGCCACTTTTTTTAACTGAAAATAACAATTGCCTGCACCTAAATATGCATCGGCGAAGTTAGAATTAAACTCTATCGCAGATAGAAAATTCTTAAGTGCTTCCTGGATATCATCTTTACCCTGCAGATAGACAACACCCATTGTATGATAAGCAGCAGCTAATTCTGGATTTAGCTCGAGCGCTTTTTGCAATGCAATAATTGCCTCATCATATCTTTGAGCCGCCGCATAGGCGATACCCGTGTTCAAGTATATATCAGGATTTGTTGTTCCGACCTTAATAGCTTTTTCATTGTAACGTAATTCATTACTTCGATCCCCATGTAAAGAATAGACATGTGCTAAACTTCCCCATATTCTGGAATTCGCTGAATCTACCTCAAGAAATTTTCTAAAATATTTAATAGCGTTATCTGCATCCATTCGTGAGCGGTAAAATATTGCAAGCTCTTCATAAGCAGAGGTCCTCGCGCTTGGTGACCACAGTTTTTGATCCGGCAAAGTATTGAATCGTTCTATAGCTCTTGCTTCATCTGCATTAACCAAAATAAAACTTGCACTATGAAGCAAAGTCATGCCAAAAATCATAACAACCATTCGACGTTTTAGCATTAAGTTATCCGGACAATAATTTCCCCAATTCGCAGCCGCCACTATTATTCCCACATTAAATACCGCAAAGATATCCCAATCTCTGCTCATACCTATCTCGCTGTTGAATAAAACAATAAAACTTAAAGAACAGCCCGCGATAAGGAATAGAAATACCTGTTGATTGTTAATCGATTGTACCTTGTGTTTCCATATAAACAATGCTACAAGTAGTAATAATGGATAAGGAGAAAGCAAACCCTGTAAGTTACCAAGATTTATTAAATGTGCGAATGAAAAAAGTGAATATGCTTTATAATAATCTTGAGCAGTACCAAACACAAGAAGGTGCTTCCCACTTTTTGAAAACACATTATAAAAAGTATCAAATGAAAAGCCGCACATCCACAGCGACACCATAGCTGCCGAACACATAACAATTGTAGAAATTACCAGTCTTGACCAATGCCCCTGTCGAATATTTTGAATAAACAAGTAGAGCAACGTTGGCAGCAAACATAGTGTGCCGAAGTGAAGTGTAAATAATATTCCATACATCACAACAGGAAATACGACGCTCATGTCGCCATGAAGAGAAGCAATTGCCAGCCCAAAATATAGCAATAATCCAAAATAGAGTGGTGTATAAACTTCGACATATCCAAAGAATAGCTGAATGCCTCCGGATGTAATTATGAAAAGAAAGATTAGCACTCTATCTATTTCCGATTCAGCAAGATATTTAACAAGCCGAGTGAGCACTAAAACACTTCCTATTCCAAACGTAATACTTGTAAACTGAATAGGGAATTCATTGCTTATAAAAATTCCAAGCGAAGAGAGCATCTGAGCTGTTTTCAACAAAATGAAGCCAGAAAGAGGTTCATTTTTAAATATCGCAACATCAACATCTCCAGCCAAACCCTTTTGGATGATTCGTGCAACAAGACTTCCATCTCCCAAAAGAAAGAACCGCTCACGGAAAAACCAATAAACAATTCCGGAGCAAATGACACAACCGACGAGAATTAAAATTCTGATAGATTTATTTTGCATGCGAATATTTGCATTTATCTTCTCAAGAATCCGCAATATCATCATTTGAGTAGATGGTATCATCAACAATACCATCAGCAAAGGAATACCCACCTTAAAAATTATCGGAAGGAATGCAAGCTGATGAAAACCCCAATTTGCCGCTGTTGGATAAAACAGAGCAACAATTTGAAAGAAAATAAAAATACCACTCACGGCGACAATGATGAAGTACAACATTGTAAAACCTGAAAAACCTTCGAATTTTTTTTGTCTACCCGGAATAGGTTCCTTTTTTTGTATCGTCATTGTTTTACAATCTCATTGCTGAATAGATCGGAGCTTTTCGCGGATTGTGGATGCATCAATATTTTATGGATCCAGTTCCAAGAATCCGTGGATTAGTTGAATCAATCGCAATAACTTTTGATTGTGTTCTGGAAAACTTAACTGTATTATTCATCGTATCTATAATCATTTTCAGAACATAAACAGATGGACACCGAACACTATACGGATACCTCCAAAATCACCGTAAAGTTGTTTCTGCTGAGAGCGGCGATAATCGTACACAACATCACCAAATATAGAGAGGTGACCCTCTTCATCCAAAGGTTGCTCAAGTCCGATGCCGCCATAATAACCCAACTTCTTGTCGGCTTCTATCGATTTTTCCGGAGTGCGAAAACTTGAAGTAGTTTGTTTAATTGAGACATAACTAAGACCACCCGAAAGACGAATAAATACATTGCCGCTTAGGATTTGTTTGTTGATTATGCCAACATGAATAAATCGCTCGAACAACTCAATTGAACTATCAGTCTGCGATTCGACTACAGCTTTTGCGCGAAAGAATGAAATATCTCCCGCAGCATAAAGGGAAGATTTAAATGGAAGGCAGATGCCGCCACCCCAGATAATATCGGAGCTCGATTGTGCATGAGATCTAAACTGCTGATTTGATGGTAAGAAAAGCCCGCCATACAATGTGATGATGAACGGCTGCTGTTGTGCTTCAAGTACAGGCGTAAAAAATAAAAAAATTACAGTGACTATTGATAAAAATAATTTCATTTTATCCTCATTTGATCTAATAATACTGCAAGTAAGATAACTACACCAAGAACTACCATTTGAACATACGATCCAACATTGAGAAGGTTCAATCCATTTCGCAAAACACCGATGAGCATTGCGCCTAAAAATGTTCCAACGATTGAACCTCTGCCGCCAAACAAACTTGTTCCGCCAACGACAACCGCTGCGATAACATCCATCTCGTACATCAAGCCGGCATTTGGTTGGCCTGAGTTCATTCGGGAAGCTAATAACACGCCACTAATTGCAGCAAGAACTCCACTTATCATGTAAACATATAACAAGGTTCTGCTTACATTGATGCCGGCAAGTCGCGCAGCTTCTTTATTTCCCCCGACGGCATATACATATCTACCAAACTTGGTATGTTTCAGAATGGTGAATGCAACAATGTAAACACAGATCATTATGATAGTAGAAATCGGAACGCCAAAAACTCTTCCACTTCCGACAAAACTAAATTCATCCGGTAATCCCCAAATAGGTCTGCCATCAGTATACATGTATGATGAGCCGCGCCAGATCGTCATGAGTGCGAGGGTTACGATGAATGGTGTGATATTGAATCGTGTTACGAATAGCCCTGCGATTGAACCCGATAGAATTCCAATCACTAATCCAGCAAAAAGTGCGAGTGGAAATGAAACCGTGAACGGAAGATCTAGTTTCAATATACTCGTAGCGATTACTCCGCTGAAAGCAACCATTGCACCGACCGATAGATCAATCCCGGCTGTGAGAATAACAAACGTCATTCCTGCCGCAATGATTGCAGTAATGGATGTTTGGAGTGTTACATTCAGGATGTTGTCGGCTGTGAAAAAATATGGTGATAGTGATGAAAATATAGCTATTTCGACAAGCAGAGCTATTGTGATTCCAAATTCGCCTATGATAGTTTTGAATTTTTTTGTTGAAGGTAATTTCTCAGCCATTGCCAACCTCTACTTTTTCACCTGTGGCAAGTGTCATTATTCTCTCCTGAGTTGACTCGCTTCGAGAGAGAATACCTGTGAGTTTTCCTTCCCACATTACCGCAATCCGATCACTGATGCCGAGAAGTTCGGGAAGATCGGATGAAATGACAATAACACCAATGCCATCCTTCGCAAGCTGGTTGATGAGATTGTAGATTTCGTACTTTATGCCAACATCGATACCAACGGTTGGTTCATCGAAAATAAGGAGTTTTGATTTCGTAAAGAGCCATCGGGCAAGAACAACTTTCTGTCGATTGCCTCCGCTTAAGTTTTCAACTTCCTGTTCTATAGACGGTGTTTTAATTCTCAAGTCGTTCGTGAATTTCTTGCTAATCGAATTTTCTTTTGATCGGTTGATGAATAATCCTTTTACGACATCATTAAGATTTGAGAGAGATATGTTTTCCCTCACGTTCATCTGCATGATCAAACCATACTTGTTTCGATCTTCCGTGAGAAGACCAATACCAAGATCTATTGCTTCACGAGGCGAGCGAGGATGAATTTCATTTCCTTCTAAATATATCGAACCGCTTTCTTTTGGATCGGCACCAAATATGATTCGTGCAAGTTCGCTCCTTCCTGAACCAACAAGTCCAGCAAGTCCAAGTATCTCTCCTTTGTGAACGGTAAGGTTGACATTTTTCAACAAACCACCGCTGATATTTTTTACTTTGAGAATTTCTTCCCCGCGCTGTAATTCGATTTTTGGATATTCTTGCTCAAGTTCTCTGCCAACCATCCATCGTACAAGACTTCTACGATCTGACTCCGTCACATTACAGCTATGGATAAATTTTCCATCTCGCAAAACCGTAAGCCGATCTCCGATTTCAAATATTTCTTCTAAGCGATGAGAGATATAGATGATCCCGACGCCTTCGGTTTTTAAACGACGGATAACTGCGAAAAGATTTTTCAACTCATTCTCTGTGAGTGCTGCTGATGGCTCGTCCATAGCAAGTATACGTACTTTCTTCGATATAGCTTTTGCGATTTCAACAATTTGCCGTTGTGCAACACTTAACGAACTGATCAGAGCGGTTGTAGGAATTTCTTCTCCAAGCTGAGCTAAAGCAGTGCGTGCAATTTCGTGCATCTTTTTAAAGTCAACAAACGGAGATTTTTTTTTAGTTGGTTCATTTCCAAGAAGAATATTTTCAGCGACAGTCAATTCCGGAACCAGCTTGAATTCCTGATAAATCATTCCGATTCCTGCTCTTTGGGAATCTGCAGGTGAATGGAACTCTACATCTTTCCCTTCGATTAATATTGAGCCACTATCTTTCCGAATCGCACCAGAAAGGACTTTCATAAGTGTGGATTTACCTGCACCATTCTCACCGAGCAGGCAATGCACTTCACCAGCACGAAGCTCAAAGTTCACATCCGACAATGCCAGCACGCCGGGGTACTGTTTGCGGATGTTTTGCATTTGGAGGAGAGGCGTCACCAATCCCTTCTTTTATTCTTCCCCCTAAGAAGGTGGAGAAAAAACAAGCCTGCCCATCCTCCTCTTACCATGGTAAGGATTATAGAAAGGGTCATATTTTTGCATGAGCTCATGTTCAAGTTCGTCTACTTCGCGATCACTTGTTGTAAAGCTTCCTTATCAGCAATACCAACCTCGACAGGAACAACTTTTGGAACGGAAACACCGATAAAGTAGTCATGTATTTTTTGGATAGTCATCTCGCCGATCTTTTTTGGATTCTGGATTACGTCTGCTCTTAATTGTGTATCTTTGAGAATAGCATCGCGGGCGGGTGGTGTTGCATCGTATCCGACAATCTTTACATTGGGACGTTTGTATTGCATCACCGCATCCAATGCACCAAGAGCGGAATCATCATTGATACCGAAGATACCGTCAAGGTCTGGATGTGCTTGTAAAATATCTGAAGTAATCTGCATCGCCTTATCGCGGACACCTTCAGCATTCATGTCGGCAACAATTTTGATATCGGGATACTTTGCAATTACTTCTTTAAATCCTTGTGTCCGATCCAGTACTGATGTTACCGTCGGCTGACCGATGATTGCGACTTTTCCTTTGCCATTCAAAACTTTTGCAAGATATTCTCCCGCTAACTTTCCACCGGCGATATTATCCGAAGCGATGTGGCTGACGATCTCACCTTCCTGCGAGGCAATGTCAGCAGTGAAGACAGGAATCTTAGCATCATTCGCTTTTTTTATTGCCGGACCGACACCGCGCGAATCTACCGGACATACGATGATGGCATCGACTTTTCGTGTGATGAAATCTTCAATCTGGTTGCTTTGCTTCCCGAGATCAAAATCACCGGCAGTGACAATGAGTTCGTAACCGTTCTTCGCGGCTTCGGTTTTTAGACCTTCTTCCAAATCTTTATAGAAAACATGCGCACGAGTGAGAAGTGAGACACCAATGGTTTTAGTGGATTTGGAATCTTCTTTCTTCCAACAACTGACAAGAAGCAGAATAAATACCAATGTAACTGTTAAAACATATTTCATATATCTTCCTAAAAATATTATGTTACTTTTTATTTTGCGTACCTTAGTGTTCTCTGTGGTTTTATTTCACCGCCAAGAACACAAGGGATCGTTGAGCCATTGCGCTCATCAAGTGCAACTCACTTCTAACCTTGAAGCTAACCTGAAAGTGAGTCGCACATCGTTAAAATTTCCCCGTTTTCCACTTTTCGGCATACTCTTCAACATTTTCTTTGGTAATGATATCAAGTCCGGAATCAATGACGGATTGAGCGGGAATTTTTCCTTCCTTAAATTCTTTCAACAATCGAACGCTTTCATATCCCCAGCCCCAAAGTTTTTGTCCCATCAAAACTTGTACATAACCTTGTCGAACATAATCAAGTTGTTCAGGTAATGCATCTATGGAAACAACGAACAGATCACCCGGTTTCTTCGCAGCAAATGGACCGGGAGGTGGTGTAAACAACGCCCAAGCACCGGGTAAAATCCAACCTTTAAGATCAGGATGTGCTTGCATTGCCGCTTCCATTACGCTCACGCCTTTGTTAACATCGTCGTAACAGTATTCTGTTGCAACAACTTTAATGTCGGGATAAGATTTGAGATACTCAAGTATTCCCTGTCGTCGTTCTTCAAGATTTGGTGCACCCGGTGTGCCCATCAGGATAGCAATATTTCCTTTCGTTCCCATCATATTCACAAGTCGTTCTGCCATTTGCTTTCCGCTCGGGAAGTTGGCTGTTCCATAGTAAGCGAATCGCTTGCTTCTCGGCGCATCTGAATCGAAGCAGACCACCGGAATTCCCGCATCTACAGCTTTGTTAATTGATTCAGTAAGAGCGTCAGCATCATTTACAGAAACGGCAATGCCGTTGACCTTCTTCTCGATCAAACTTTCGATGATTTGCGCTTGCTCGACTGCATCAGATTTTACAGGTGCAAAACGCTGGACTTCTATTTTTCCAGCGCCTAAATCTTTCGCCGCTCCTTGAGCACCTTGCCATGCCACCTGAAAAACCGGATTGTCCAAAAGTTTCGGTACGAACGCAAAAACCAATTTCTTCTCTTCCTGCTTCTTGCCGCAACCGGAGAGAAGAAGAATGACAGCAACGATGATAGATAGATATTTTTTCATTTGCATTTTCTCAAGTTATTATTTCAATTTTCCAGTTTGACCCTCTCCCGATTCGGGGGAGGGATTATAGGGTGCAGATCACCGTTTCGTTTTTCTATCCAATATAACAGCTAACAAAATCACAAGCCCAATCGCAACTTGCTGCCAATATGCGGAGACATTTAAAAGCACTAAACCGTTTCGCAATATCCCCATCAACAGTGAACCGATGATGGCACCGAGAATTGTTCCCCTACCGCCGCTGAGACTTATTCCACCAATTACAGCTGCTGCAATAACATCAAGCTCGTAACCAAGTCCGGCAGTAGATTGACCGACACCGAATCGCGCTGTGAATAATACGCCTGCAATTCCAGCACCAAAGCCACACAAAGTATAAACTAAAATTTTCATTCTTCCAACATTCACACCGCTGAAGTGTGATGCTTCCTCATTCCCGCCTATGGCATAGACATAGCGTCCCCATTTTGTTGCTTTCAAGAAATATCCAATAACGAATGCGAAAATCGCCATGGCGATGATTGGAATAGGTATGCTTAAGAATGTTCCTTGCCCGAGAGTCAGAAACTCTGCCGGTAAATTTCTGATAGTCTCACCGCCTGTTAGTGCGAATGCCAAACCGCGAGCGATACTCATCATTCCAAGCGTTGCAATGAACGGGGGAAGCTTTGTTTCTGTAATCAGCAATCCATTCGCTAAACCACAGAGCAATCCAACAATTAAACCGATTAAAGCCGATGAAGTTATATCAAACCCGTTATTCAGTAACACAGCAGTGACGACACCTGAAAGTCCAAGGATAGAACCAACCGATAAATCAATACCGGCGGTAATAATAACGAGCGATTGACCCACAGCCATGATGGCGATGAAGGAAAGTGCTCTGATTACCTGAGAGATGTTAGACCAATTTAGAAAAGTTGACTCGAATAAGCTTTCCCCGCCAAAGGATGACGTTAGAATCGTGAGAAGGACGACTTCCACGATGAGAGCGAGCCAGATGCCGAGACGTTTGGATTTCAAGAGTTTGAATTCGTTAATTCGATAACTTTAAGTTGCATTATCTTACAAATAAAAGAGGGAAAAATCAATTACTAGAGAGATTGGAACGAAAAGTGTGGGACTTTGAGAGAAATTTAAAAGTTGGGATTGATCCGATGCATTTGGATTGATAATTCACATTTTAAAACTTATTTTGATTAGAATATAGCATGCAGGGAGGTGAAGTGCAACACGATCCCAATTATGATTTCAATTTGAACGAACAGATAATCAAAGTCTCTTGATCAGACATTAAACAAATAAGTTACTTTAGCAATAATCGTCCGGTTGTTGATGCGGGGCGAATGCTGAACATCCCATTGCTCGTTGTAAACGAGGTAAATATCGGAGTTTGGCAGGTACTGGTAATTGAAAAGAAGATTGATGTTCAAATCACGGTCGGTATCGTTCCATTGTACAAATAGCTTGCTGAACATTTTCGTGGTCAGCCCCCAGTTAATCCTGCCGATCAGCAGGTTCGTTGCAAACTTTCCGTTATCGACCGGCAAATTGATATCGTTGCGCTGGTACTGCATATCGAACTTCCAGTGCATCGACGGTTTCCACACCGCTCCTAACTCGATTGTTTTAATAGTTCCATTATAAAAATTACCGATCTTACCGGTTACCTTACTGGATAAAACCTGACTTCGATCCGAGTAATAATCGGCAACAAGACGCGTGAATTTGTATGTCCCCTTCGGTACGACAGTCTCATTGCGAAGATAGAAAGCCTCATCGATAATTTCTGTTTGAAAAGGAACACCGACAAACAACTCGCTCCCGTTGCCAAACACCGTATAGCTGGCAAGAAGATTATAGCCTGATTGTAACGACCAATCCTGATTATTGTGATAAATGAATTCACCGAAAAGATAAGTTTTGCGGATCCCAAGAATTCCGGGGCGTGTAGCCACTGCCGGATTAATGTAGATCTTTCGTATACCTGTGCGAGGCATGAAACCAACTTCCGGATTGAATCCTTTATCGATAACCAGGTACTGCGCCTGAAGTTCCACATCATCCGTCATATAATTCAGATCGATATTCGCTGCACCATTATCGCGGATTACACCGTAATCGAATGTCTTCGCTGCAAAACCGCCAAGCTGAAGCTGTTCGGCAAGATAGAAATTCCAATCGGTTCCGATCGTACGATTATACATATCCCTCCCTGCCTGTTTATTTATACCGATCATTCCGATGCTGGATTGACCGAACACTGGTTGCTTCACGCGGAGAACGGAGACATTCGTCAGCGGCGTTTCAACCGGATTGCTACTCTCGTCAAACATTTTTTTCTTCTCGGTCCAGATGCTCAGCACACCTAGATCGGTTCTACCGATTTTTCCGGTCGTGCGAATACCACCGAGGAGTGGAATCTTCACGCCTCCATCTTTCGACAAACCGATCCTGCGGCTGAAGAACAGAAGCAATGCGTCGTAGTTTCCAGAGAACCTCTCACCGAACCAGAAAATACCCGCACCTTCTAAAAAGAAATCCCGTTTCTCTGGGTAAAACAAATCGAACCGGGTGAGATTGATTCTTTCCTGATCGGCTTCTACTTGCGCGAAGTCGGTGTTTACAGTGAGGTCGGCAGTAAGGTTCGGCGTGATACTGTACTTCAGATCGAGACCGGTATTGGAGATGCTGTTTTTACCGGTGAATCTATCGTCTTCCATTCCACCCGCAAGGTACGGTTTTACCTGAAGACCGCTTCCCTGCGAAATATTTTTAAAGCCGGAGATATGCCCGAACTTGGACACTCTATACTGACCGAGGTAGCCATAATCCCTCAAGACCGGTGTGGAAAAAATTTCCTCGCGGTTCCGCATGATGAATCTGCCAATGTTTATACCCCATTCGTCCTCTCCATTTTCATCGAAGCGCAGTGTTCGAAAGGGAATCGCGAATTCGGCTGTCCATCCTAACGGATCGATCTGCGTCGCACAAAACCAGACGCCGTTCCAGTCCCAGTTTAAATTTTCACCTTCATTGCGTACGAGTCCGTCACGCTGTACCCCCAGTGGATTCGTCGAAAAGAAAAAGGCGTTACGTCCATCGTTGAAAGTATCAAGAATTATTTCAATGCGATCATTTTCGCCAAGTTCAACATCACGCCGCATCTCGTTGGCAACAATTTGATCCACTTTAGAATCGTAGCATTGAATGCCGATGTATAAATTATGTGTGTCAAAGGCGATGGCAACATTTGTAGATTCCGTTGCCGATAATCCTTCATTCGGTTCACGTTGGAAAAAAGTTGTTATTCGCGATGCACCAATCCAAACTGAATCATTAAGCAAGCCATCCACCATCGGTTCTCCGACACATTGACTTACTGTTAATAAAGGTGGGGTATTTTTTTCACCCTGTGTTTGTGTAAAACCGAAGTAATTAAAAAATAATGCTAATGAGATAATTATTGTCTGTTTTGGGAAGATGGGAATTGTTGTAGATGCTTTATTAGTAAAGATTCTAGTTGTCATCATGAATTTTAGAAAGATAATGTTAATTAATATTCTCAGACATATGGCGCAAAGATTGTTTCTTACCGCGTCGGATAAAAATTAATTCTGTGACAATACTGATACCTATTTCCTCTGCTGAAACAGCTCCGATGTCGATACCGACAGGTGCGTGAACGCGCTTGAGTTGTTCATCGGTAATACCACGCTCACGAAGATGCTCGTACGTTGTAAGGACTTTTCGTTTACTGCCGATCATACCAATATATTTCGCTCGTGTTTTTACAGCTTGCTCTAAAATTATTTCGTCAAATTTATGTCCGCGTGTAACAATAACGATGTATGTGAACGGCTTGATCGTCAGATAGGAGAAGGCATCGGCGAAATCGCTGACAACGGTTTGAATCGCTTCGGGAAACCGTTGTGGATTGGCAAATTTTTCACGATCATCTACAATCGTCACTTGAAATCCCACCATTGCCGCAGTACGAGAGACAAATTTCGATACATGACCGCCGCCAAAAATAATGAGACTTGGACTGCCCATGATCGGCTCAAAAATCCATTCGCCTTCATCCGTTTTGACACGCTGTGATTCGTTTCGACTGGACGCCTTTTCAATTATCTCTTGCATCTGCGGTTGATGGAATCGAATTTCAGATTCAAGTGTCTTTGTCGGATCAATAATCTTTTTTTGTTTGACAAAACTATCCGATGAAATAAAAGTTGCAAAGATACAATCCTCGCCATCAGCGCATCGAGTCTGTAATTCTCGGAAGATAGGAATATGATCTCTCGTCAACGGCTCGATTAGAACATCGAGACTTCCTCCGCAAATTAATCCCGCTTCAGCATCATCTTCGTTGAGATGGAATGTCAATATCTCGGCTTTGTTCGCTTCAAACAATCTGTTAGCGTGAAGTATAACCTCACCTTCCATACACCCGCCGCCAACCGTCCCAACCGAAACCGTGCCGCCTTGCTTCACGATCATCTTTGAAAGTGCAGACGCCGGTGTCGAGCCGCTCGTTGAGATGACGGTGGCAAGCATGATTATTTCTTCATGCTCGAGGGCGGATAATATTTCGTGGTAAATGTTCAAATGAAGTTAAGATTCAAGACGCACGATTCATGATTATCTTCGGCCAGAGAGTAATCTTGGCTTTCTTCTTTTAGGCAGAAGTGAATTTATTTGCCAATGTCTTCGTTCCACAATTTAGGATGTTCTTTGATAAACTTGTCCATCATATTAAAACATTCTTTTAGATCAAGATTGATGACTTCAACACCATGTTCACGCATGAATTTTTCCGAACCGGCAAAGGTTCTTGCCTCGCCGACCACAACTCTCGGAATATTGAACTGAACAACTGCACCACCGCAAAGATAACACGGCATCAAGGTCGAGTACAAAACAGTATCTCGATAATTTCCGACACGCCCCACATTAATAAAACAATCTATCTCAGCATGTTTCATCGTGTTACTTTCCTGCACGCGCCGGTTATGTCCTCGTCCGATTATTTTTCCATCGCGCACCAAAACCGAGCCGATTGGAATTCCGCCTTCCGCCATTCCTTTCCGCGCTTCCGCAATCGCTTCTTGCATGAACTTATCCACAGGAGATTTCCTCATTTCGCTTTCCATTGTCTCTGTGTTCCGTGCGCTTTCTGTGATGAAAAGAATTTACCCGCGTGCGGCTTTCAGCTTTGCATCGATCTCGCTAACCATTTGTTGATGTTTGATCCACCATTCCTGGCTGAGCTGTGCGTCGAGTTCTTCAACTGTCTTTCCTTGCTGCTCGACCCATGTATAATATTTCAAGTTGTGCCACTGGCGGCGCATATCGGTGGTACCTTCGTGAATCCAATCGGTTGTCTTGTCGTGGAAAATTTGCGCACGCGCGGTCGCTTCGGCTTCATCCATCTTGTCGAACATCTTGGTCATATCGCCCATCACCGAATGATAGCGATCGATCGCGTCGGTACAAATCGTGACGATGATGTCGTTCTTACCGAATCCGTAAAACTTGGCAGTCTTGATCGCGCCAAGGACGTTGCACACACCGCTGATGCCGAAAATCTTTGCCATTGTTTCAACCGATGTGCGCGGCACACCGAATCGCTTGACGAGTGTATTCCATCCGGCTTCTTCGGTGAGCAGCTGTAATCCTTTTTTACATTCGATGTCGTCGAGACACATGATCGCGTCCATATTCATCACGTTATGAATCCACGTCACGTGCTTGTCGCCGATGCCTTGAATGTCGTGCGAGCCGTAGCCATTGTTGTACAACGTCGGGCATTGAATCGGTTCCAGTCCGACGATTTTGTGATCGTGCCACATCTGTTTCAAGCGATCACCTGCCGCGATCGTGCCCGAGCTCCCCATTGCAGAACAGTAGGCGGAAATTTTGCCTGTGCCGATGCCTTGCGCTTTCAGCACGTCTGCGAGTTCGACTATCGTATTGCCGGTGACGTGATAGTGGAAACGATAATTGCCCATCACCTCGAATTGATTAAGGATGCGAATGTTGGGATCCTGGATTAAGCGATGCGTCTCGTCGTAGATTTCTTTTACGTTGCTTTCTGAGCCGAAGGTCTTGATGATGCGCGCACCGTAGGATTCGATTTGCACAAAGCGTTCTTTGCTCATGCCTTCGGGTAACACAACGATCGATTTTGTGCCGACACGTCCGCCAACCCATGCGCCACCGATGCCATAGTTGCCTGTCGAGGGCCAGACAACGGTATGCTTGGCTGGGTCAACTTCGCCGAACAGAATCTTTTCGAGCAAGACCGAATACGCCGCACCGACCTTGTGTGCACCGGTTGGAAAGTCTTTGCCGTAGAGGACAACGATGTTCGCGTCCACGCCGGTCAATTCTTTCGGCATCACGAAATAGTACAACTGATCGTTGCTATCGCGCCAAGTGATATTAAACAGATTAATCGGATCAAGCGGGTCTTTTGCCTTCGCCTCAATCGCGCGCTTGCGAATCTCCGGAGCGATTTTGTTTGGGTGCAGCATTTCTTCGAATGTGGGACCGAGAATTAGTTTGGACATTTCGTTTTCCTTTTTTTATTTGAATTTCAATTGTTTGACTGCATCCAGCGTCGGCTCGATAACCGTGCCTGCGCCTGCCACTTTCATTGCGCTCGAGATATCTTTTAAGCCGTTGCCTGTTAACATGCACACAACCGTTTCATCTGATTTAACGAGACCTTGCTTGACTGCCTTCTTCAATCCTGCGTATGTGGCCGATGCGGCAGGTTCTGAGAAAATTGCTTCGCCACGTGCGAGTTCCGGAATTGCCGCGAGAATTTCATCGTCGGTCACGGTAAGGTACGCCCCACTGGTTTCACGTACAGCTCGCACAGCACGCACACCATCGCGCGGCAAATCCGCACTGATAGAATCGGCAACAGTCTGCGCGTTAACGGCAGTGATTTTTTCTGTCTCAGCTTTCCACGCATTGTAACACGCCGCCGAGCCCTCAGCTTGAATACCTATCAATCTCGGTATTCTGTCAATCCAACCAAGCGCGAGCAAATCGCGCAAGCCCTTCCACAGACCACTGATGATGTTGCCATCGCCGACAGATACGAAAATGGTATCAGGTGCCTTCCAACCAAGTTGCTCACACAACTCTATGGACGCGGTTTTCTTTCCTTCAACCGTATATGGATTGAATGCAGTATTGCGGCAATACCAGCCAAACTCTTTAGATGCTTCTAAGCAGAGGTCGAACGCCTGGTCGTACGTCCCTTTGACAAGGATGACGCGCGCTCCGAAAATCAGCAGCTGTGCAATTTTCGCTTGTGGTGCAGTTTGTGGTACAAATATCACTGCAGGCATTTTCGTAGCAGCCGCAAGACCTGCGAGTGCTGCACCAGCATTTCCTGTGCTCGCAGTAGTGATTACTTCGACACCGAGCTCACGCGCTTTTGCAACAACGACAGCACTCGCACGATCTTTAAACGACGCAGTCGGATTGCGACCATCGTCTTTGAAATACAAATTACTCAAGCCCAGTTGTGGACCGAGTGTCGTTGAACTATAAAGTGGTGTCCATCCTACATGAAGTGGAGGGGCAGATTTCAGTGCATCATTAATCGGCAAGAGTGGCGCGTACCGCCAGATAGAAAAATCTCGAGAATCAGAAATCGCGCGCGGTGAAGTCGTTGCGTTGATTTGCTTGTAATCGAAAACCGTATCGAGGATGCCATCATCGTCGTGTTTGGGACAAACGTAGCGCGTGGTCTTCGGATCGTATTCTGAACCACAAAGGGTACATTTGAAATGATAGGTCATTACTTACTTCCGTAAGATGTGCGTCCCGGTTTCACCGCGCAATGCGCGACCGATGTTTTCGGGATTCGTGATGATTGCGTGCTTCCCACCGTTTTCGAGGAACCAAATGATCGCCTGAATCTTGGGGGCCATCGAGCCTTTGGAAAAATGTGTGCCTTCAGCGAGATAGTGTTTTGCCTCAGCCAGCGTCATCTTGCCGAGCCATTGCTGATTCGGTTTGCCGAAATTAATAGCCACTTTTTCGACTGCTGTCGCAATCAAGAACAAATCAGCTTTGACTTCGCGGGCAAGCAGACTGCTTGCGAAATCTTTATCGATCACTGCCGCCGTACCGCGATACTCGCCATCGCCAACATCAATGACCGGGATGCCGCCGCCGCCAACCGTGATAACGATGATGCCCTGATCCAGTACCGCCTTGACGGTCGCGAGTTCGACAATCTCTTCGGGGAATGGTGAAGGAACCACCCGCCGCCAACCACGTCCCGCATCTTCGACGACGCTCCAACCCATTTTGGTCTTACGCCTCATCGCTTCGGCTTTATCCATGAATCCGCCGATGGGTTTGGATGGGTTTTTAAACGCGGTGTCATTTTGATTTACCAACACTTGGGTGATGATCGTCGCACAGCGTTTCTTGATGCCCCGATGATATAATTCGTTCTGCAATGCTTGTTGAAATTCGTAGCCGATTGCACCTTGCGTGTCCGCACCGCACACATCAAGCGGAACTTCGTGCATCCCCTCGACTTTAGCGGCGATCTCGGATCGACGCAAAATGAAACCGACTTGCGGTCCGTTACCGTGACCGATTGCGACATCCCAGCCCTGTTCGATCATATCGGCGATGTGTTTTGCGGTTTCGCGTAACGCGTCTTCTTGATCTTCGACCGTTTGATGCTGTGAATCCCTGATGAGTGAATTGCCGCCGATCGCGATCACCGCAAGCTTGCGCTTGACAGTTTTCTTCGCAGTGGACTTGAGTGCCTTCTTCACAATTTTCTTTTTTGTTGCCATAGTTAGTCTCATAGTTTGACAGTTGGATAGTTTGGTAGTTGGATAGTCACTACACAACTACTTAACTCATCGTCAGTGCCATTACCGCTTTTTGCACGTGCATACGGTTTTCGGCTTGGTCGTATACAACCGAGTTGGGTCCATCCATCACGCCGTCAGTGACTTCGATGTTGCGGTCGGCGGGAAGCGGATGCATGTAGATCGCATCGGATTTTGCCAGCTTCAATCGCCGCTCGTCCATAATCCACGAGGAGTATTTATTGATAATTTTCACGCCTTCCTTTTCGTCCTGAGTGTGGACCATAGCACCCCAGGATTTGGCGTAAATAACATCGGCACCCTTGATCGCAGTATCCATATCGTCTGCCACTTCAAAACCTGCACCAAATTTCTTCGCTTGCTCACGTGCCTGATCCATAATTTCCGGCATCAATTTGAATTCTGGCGGATGCGCAAGAACGATATCCAATCCAAATCGCGGCATTTGCAGGATGAGCGATTGCGGAACCGACATCGGTTTTTGATACGATGAAGCATATGCCCATGATACGACCATTTTTTTGCGTCGCAAATCGTGTCCCTTTTTCTCGACAATTGTCATCAAGTCAGCAAGAATCTGGAATGGGTGATAAATATCGCATTGCATATTAAGCACGGGCACGCGCGAATATTTCGCAACTTCGTTTAGGTATTTGTTGCCAAGTTTCCAGTCCACATGACGAATCGCAATGCCGTCGAAATAGCGTCCGAAAATTTCGCCGATTTCCTTCGGCGTATCGCCGTGCGCAATCTGCGTCGAGCGCGATTCGATGAACGCTCCGTGTCCACCGAGTTGAGCCATCCCGGCTTCGAATGAGCCGCGTGTCCGAGTGCTGGAGAAAAAGAACATCATGGCGAGGACTTTATCGCGCAAAACTGCATGTGATTCATTCAACGCGCGTTTGCGCTTTAAATCGAACGCGACGTCGAGTACTGTTTCAACTTCTTCTTTGCTG
>CAYGZC010000029.1:0-2877 GCA_964354225.1 uncultured Chlorobiaceae bacterium
ATTTGGCGGTCTTCACAAATGCGAAGAAAAATAATGCGATCAAGTATTCTCTGGACTGCTTCATTGATTTCACTTACTGAGAGTTTACTATTACGTATGGCTATATTCTTTGCCAGTTCTTCCTGCCAATTCGAAAGGTCGTTGAGAAATTCTTTGTCAACGGTAGCAGATGCTTCCTTCTTGCTGGCGGGAATTTTCTTTTCAAGCTCGCCCGCGACAACCGCTTCGTGCGAAAACGTACCGTAGAGGTTATCGAACTCATCAGGGTATTGCTCATACGTGTAGTCGAATTCTTTGATCAAGCCATCAAGCGGATTGTCAAACTTGGGTCGCGCGAGCGTTCTGAACGGTCGGAATTCTTCGAAGTCAGTAAGAATAACGAGCGGAACCTTAGAACTGAAACCGTAGGACTTCGCTTGAAAAACAGGTGCGGGGTCTGTGAGTTTTACGGAAGGCTTCTTTGCTTCGACAAAGAATTTTGTTTTACCATCGATGAGAAAGCGATAGTCGGGTCGTGTTGAATCGGACCGTGCGAGAGTTGATTCGACTCTCACTTCTTTTGGGTTTCGTATATCCCAGCCAAGTGCTTCGAAGAAAGGGTCGATGAACCGGAGCCTCGTTTCGGCTTCATTGATTTTTGCGCGCTTCTCGGTGTGAAACGTCTGAACCAAAATCTCTATTCGTTGTTTTGCTTGATTTCTTTCCATATGAGATTGAATTTAACCAAATGTACTTGAAAAAGAAAATCATCTAAATTTTTCGAACTGGACACTCCCTTTTTGGATTTAACAGCCGATATTGTTACTTTTACTATTGATTTAAACATCCAACTTTAAATTTTATGGAAAACTTTTTTTGAGGAGCAAATCATGAAAAAACTATCAATTCTCTTCACACTTATGCTGTTTCTAAGCATCACTTCCTTCGCTCGCGTGGGGGATATTCTTAAAGTTATAAAAACTCCCGGACCGATGCCCACAGGTCTCACATTCGATGGTAAAAATCTCTGGCTCGCTGATGCATACACTGATAAGATTTATAAAATCGATCCTGCAAGCGGAGATGTTATATCAAGCTTCGATTCACCCGGTTACCATCCTGAAGGTTTAACGTGGGATGGAAAAAACCTATGGCACGTCGATGCTGGCGAAAAGTACATGTACCAAATCGATCCATCAACGGGTAAAGCGTTAAAGATACTCGAATCTAACAGTCCAAATCCTCGCGACATCGCCTGGGATGGAAAGTTCATCTGGATTGTAGATTTTAAAAGCGACCAGCTTATTAAAGTCTCACCGGTAGATGGGATGATGGTTCAAGTCGTTTCATCACCCGGAGGTGAACCGACAGGAATTGTCTTCGATGGAAAGTATCTATGGGTAGCAGATCGTGGAACTGATAGAATTTACCTCGTCAATCCTGAAGATGGAATTTGCCTCTCGTCGATTCGTTCGTATGGTCCATTTCCATACGGTTTAACTTGGGGAGATGATGCACTCTGGTGTGTAGATTATGAAAATAAAGAGATTTACAAAATCGAAATTTTTAGTAAAGATATTTTTACTCGTTGGGATGAAAAGGAACTTTCACTTCATTTCATCAAAGAATTCCGTAACTACGGACCCGGTAATGTGAAGACTTTAGACATATATCTACCAATTCCAGAAAATCGAGACAACCAAGCATTGTTGGAATCTGTGAAATTTGAACCTGAAGCTACTAAAGTTATTGAGGACGCTTGGGGACAAAAGATATCTCATTTCCATTTCGACAATCTAAATGGATACAGTGTCGTGAAGCCGGGCTGGGAAGTGAAGGCGAAAATTTATGCCATCGAATATTTCATTTACCCCGATAAGGTCGGGACTGTCGACGATATTCCTGCCGATATCAAACTAAAATATTTACAGGATGGTGACAAATATCAGATCGGCGATCCGTTTATCAAAGACCTTGCAAAGAAAATTGCCGGCGGCGAAAAGAATCCTTACTGGATTGCGAGGAAAGTGTATGAATATCTGACGAACAACTTGAGCTATAATCTAAAGCCGGTCGGCGGATGGAATCCGGCACCAACGGTTCTCAGACGTGGTACTGCTTCATGTTCGGAATATACATATTCGATGATTGCTTTATGCCGCTCACTTGGTGTTCCGATTCGTTATGTTGGTGCTATCAGTCTCCGTGGTGATGACGCAAGTTACGATGATGTGTTCCATCGGTGGACAGAAGTTTATCTTCCTCCATATGGCTGGATTCCATTTGATGCAAACAAAGGTGATCAAGAAACTCCTGGTGGAAAAGTTTTAGGTATCGGTAATGTAGATGCCCGCTACATAATTACAACGGAGAACGGCGGCGGCGATAAATATTTATGGTTCGGTTACAACTACGGTTTTACATGGACATCAGAAGGCAAATGCAGAATCGCTGAAGATAGTTATGGAATGTGGTCACCGCTCGGTGAGAAGAAGTATAAGAAACCGGTTAAATAATCTTGGCAATGTTTTTGCAATGTTTCAATTGTTCAATCATTACAATGGCTAAATTATTCACATGAAAGTTCCCTTAGCAGATTTAAAAGCACAATATCAAACAATCAAACCCGAAATAGATGCTGCAATCCAGCAAGTGATCGAGAATACTCAATTCATTCTCGGTAAAGCAGTCAGCGATTTCGAACAAGAATTCGCAAAAGCACATCAGGTTCAACAGTGCGTCGCAGTGGGCTCCGGTACTGATGCACTTCATGCAGCACTCTGGGCATTAGATATCGGGAAAGGGGATGCAGTTGTAACGACACCTTTTACCTTTATCGCGACTGTTGAGGCAATCTCGCTTACCGGTGCCCAGCCGCTCTTTGTTGATATCGATCCA
>CAYGZC010000030.1:0-1594 GCA_964354225.1 uncultured Chlorobiaceae bacterium
CAAAGACATGATCATATTGGGAGGCAATATGCGCTACAAGGCTTGCGTTGAGGCTGGTTTAAAAACGATTCCAGTAATTGTGACTGACTTATCAGAGGAAAAACAACGAGAGTTTTTAATAAAAGATAACACCAGCGGAGGCGAATGGGATTGGGATATGCTGGCAAATGAATGGGATGCAGAAGAATTAGATGCTTGGGGTTTAGATTTACCAGTGTTTGATATTAAAGACGAAGGAACTGCGGAGGAAGATAATTATGATGTGCCAGATGTAATTGAAACGGATATTGTGCTTGGTGATTTGTTTGAGATTGGAGAGCATCGTTTGCTTTGTGGAGATTCAACGGATAGTGATGCAGTTGCAAAGTTGATGGATGGGAAGAAAGCTGATATGGTATTTACGGACCCTCCTTATGGCATGAAGTTAGATGCTGATTATAGTGGAATGAAATCAGATATATTTAAAGGCGGTATTGGTGGTAAAAAATATGATAACATCAAAGGAGACCACGAAGATTTTACTGATGAATTAATCAATACTATTTTTAGTCATTTTGCTGATATAAAAGAAATGTTTATATGGGGCGCTGATTATTTTGCTGAATTATTACCAAATAAAAATGATGGTTCTTGGGTGGTTTGGGATAAAAGAGCAAATGGAAATGATGATATTGAGGAAGACAAAAGCTCTGACAAAATGTATGGCAGTACATTTGAATTGTGTTGGTCAAAAAATAAGCATAAAAGAGATATTGCAAGAATTAAATGGGCTGGTATTTTCGGTATGCCATCTCAAGATACAAAGGGAAGAGTTCATCCAACTCAAAAGCCTATAGAATTAGCTAATTGGTTTT
This sequence comes from uncultured Chlorobiaceae bacterium, assembly GCA_964354225.1. GTDB lineage: Bacteria > Bacteroidota > Ignavibacteria > UBA10030 > SZUA-254 > CAYGZC01. The sequence continues at coordinate 855 of CAYGZC010000030.1, forward strand.
TTAAAAGATGGGGAAAGGAAAAGGATTTAGTAGTGGATTTATACTTAGGTGGAGGAACAACAATGGTTGCATCACATCAATTAAATCGTAAGTGCTACGGAATGGAACTTGACACAAAGTATTGCCAAGTAATAATTGACCGAATGAGAAAACTCGATCCGAGTTTAGTTATAAAACGTAACGGAATAGTAATATAATGGGAAAGAGTAAAGAGCAACACGAAGAAGCTATATTGGAAATCGTTATCAAGCAAAAGATAATGAGAATTCAACATATATTTTCGTATTACACTGACTTAGGCTCAGCTCAATTTTATAACCTAGAGTTAGAAAAATCGGAAAGTATAAAAGAGGCCATCAGCAAAAACAAAACTAAAGCAGTCAGTTATATGCTAAACAAGTGGATTGGAAGCGAAAACCCGACCTTGCAAATTTCAGCATTCAAGGTATTGTGTGATGATGATGAACGTAAAAAATTGTCAATGCATTTTGTTGAAAGCGACAATAAGCATGAGTTAAAACAATTTGAAATCGAAATCATTGGCAGAAAAGAAGAAAATACAGACCAACATAGTATTTCAGCATCTAACGAATAGCGACAAGCGAATAACGATTGAGCAAGGGGGTACACGTTCGGGAAAGACCTACAACATACTCATGTGGATTATCTTCAAGTACACATCGGATAACGTAGGGCATACCATTACCATTTGCAGAAAAACTTACCCAGCACTTCGAGCA
>CAYGZC010000031.1:0-5337 GCA_964354225.1 uncultured Chlorobiaceae bacterium
GATCCGAAGTTTTAACAATGTTGATTCCTTCTTCTCGAAGAAGAATTGCTTGTACAAGTCATCCAGTATTCCTGTTTGCTTCGCGCCAACCAGCGCCTTACGGTCCGATTGGGAGATAATTATTGTTGGTGTGATGTTGGCGTATTCCAGCATTTCCCAAAACCGATTCTTAGGAGTCAGATAATAGAATCCAAGCTCGTCCGATATTTCCGCTACTGTTGTTCCGACAAATATAACACGTAAGTTTTGAATTAAAATCTCTTTAAGCATAGATAGTTTCTTGTTTACTAATGAAAGTAGTTATTTATTTTAACGACTCCTGAACAGGTGCTAACACCTAATCTGCAAGGAACGCCGATATACGTTTTTTTAAATATTCTGGCCGCTTCTTCCAACACTCCCATACAGTGAGTATCTTCCACCCAGATTGCTTCAGTTCTCGAACAACTCTACGATCCCTTGCTTTGTTTGCTTTGAATTTTGCCCGCCAGAAAGCACGATTGTTTTTGGGTAATCTCTTGCAACCATGTAAGTGCCAGTAGCATCCATGAACAAATAGTATTTTATTTATAGATTGCAAAACAACATCTGGTTTACCAGGTAGCGATTCTACGTTCGAGCGTAAGTGATATCCTAATTTGTGAACTAACTTTTTAACAACCTCTTCTGCGGGAGTATTTTTTGTCCCAACTCTTTTCATGGCATTGGAACGTTGTTGCTTGGTTAGATGATCCATCGCTGAACGCTCACTAGACTGTTATCCGCGCGAAGAACGGATAATACGCATGAAAGTCGGCATAGTTTTCCATCATTTTTAAATGTTGGGAAGCGCTATCGCCAATACGATATCCAAGACATTTCAAATAGGTCTGAGTTATTTTGTCGCGCAATGGAAGATGTTTCTGCAAGCTCAGGCGTTCTTGGACACTAAGCACCGGCACACTAATTGGTATCGGTGCTCGCCACTTAAGGTTTGCAAATTTCCACGATTTGAATTGCTTGGCAACCAAAGTTCTTTCCGAGGTTGGAATAACAATTCCTGTTACGCTCAACATACCGGTAGTATCTCTGTATACCGACGAGTTCAGCACTTGAAAAACTCTCCCACCAATTGCTGGAAGAGAATTTTGAGATTGAACTTGAATCAAATCCTGAACTACTCTTCGGTATTTCTCCACGTCGGTGAAGACATCAATATCAAGGGGGACCGAAATCAAACCGCGGAAATCATTCTCGAACCTGTTTTTGGTTTCTGCCAAGACTGCATCGCGTTCTTTAGTTTCCTCGTAAGTTGCTGGTTTATTTTTTAGTCCCTCGAGATTGCACTGAACGGTTATTCGGACAACACTAAAGTCTGAAACTTTCGTCAACAATTCCCCGAACCAAGCAAGGTTCTCATACTTAAACCCTGTGTAGTCGATCCAGAATATCTGTCGCCCTTTCGATTCAAAGGTCACCAAAAAATCTTTCAAAGTCACTTCAAGCAATTTGATATGCCTACAGAATCTGTGGAACCGTTGGCGTTTGTATTCTTCAGGCTTTTCCTCAAGAGACACGAGTTTTGTTTCGGGAAAGAACTGATGAATTAGTTTGCTGTCTTCTAGAAATGGGCCCGCGAGACTATAGTACGTATATTCCTTAGCCGGTTTTATAGTGAAAACCCTCTTAAGGGCTTCAACCAACATGAGGCGGTCCACAGCCTTGTTCGGACGCAGGTGATATGGCGGGGTCATGACTTCTTCGCCTTCCTCAGGATTTCATCGAAACAAGCTTCACCGACTTTTGAAGCTGCAACATCCTCTTTATCGAAGAGATAATTACTGACAACCTTGACATCGACATCGTTCCTAGAAAAAGAGATCGGAATCCGTCCTCGAGCTTTTCGAGGTGGCATCGGCAGTGCAGGTTGAAATTGTTCCCCCTTTAGACCAGATGATATCTTATGGAACTTCAACTTGGTTGCCTCGGCTTTGATTTCCTCAAACGTGAGAAGATGCCCTTCTTTGATATGTTCTTTAGACCTCTGAAGATCTTGTTTCCAGTTGTTGGTATAGTCGATGAACCTTCTCATCCCTTCCCGCATCTTGTTCTTTACCTGTAGGTACAGAAGGGACGACGCATCGATACCTCGTTTCGTAGTCGTAGTGGGCAGCAACTCCGGAGGTCCCTTAAATTCGACGATCCCGGAAATAGCAATAAACTGTGTGTGGTAGACAGGAATATTAGCCTCTCCCCATCCTGTCATAGCTGTACGGTCACAATAAATAATGGCTCTATCGTTGCACAAAACAGTCCAACCTGCATCTAAACTTGAACGCCTCTTTTCTGTTTGATCTGCTTCAATCTCATCAATGGTGGGAAGAGTACGCGTAAAACCAACTGCCAAGAAAACACTGACCTCTCCTACTTTCGCCCGATAAATGAAAGGGGAAACGAACTCTTTCTTTGTGGGTGGCTTAAATACCAATTTGGTTGGCTTTGGTTCTATAGGTTCACCATCAAGCTCGATGACAAACCCCTTATCAATTATGAATGCATAATGGGTCTCAATCGCTTCGCGCAAAGAACTTACAAAGGACTTTTTGTCTTCACCAAATTTCGCCTTGATCTCATCACGCAGATCCTCTACAACTATTGTGGTTCCATCTTCCTTCATCGACTTCTTTGCCTTTCTCACCGGAAGCCACCAATTGTCCTCGTCTCTTATCCATTCTGGTGTGATTTCAACCTCATACTGGTGTGGACCATTCTGTGTCGAAATCAAACAACTAGTTCCCATCTTGAAGATTGCTCGCTTCATTCCGATTCCATAAACTCCTACCATTCCGTCCTTCTTTGAATCATCATCTTTTTTCCTGCCCATTTTAAATGCATAATCGTGCAGGTTCCAAGGTATCCCTCCGCAATTATCGTGGATCATGAAACTAGTCGAGCTGATCTTGATCTCAGCCTTCTTCCCTCGGTATGGTTGCTTTCCTGTAAGTTTTTTGTGATTCCTATGTATCCCATCCACACAGTTATCAAGGAGATCCAAAATGGCATCAGAAAGTGAAAGGTCCCTTGTGAGCATTGAAACGAAGAAGTCTTTTACTGGAGCGGCATCAATGCGCTCATAAATAAATCCATTTGGTAGTTGTTTTGGGTTTGCCATAAATGATTCTCCGATTTATTGAATATTTTTCCTGATCCTACTAAGGATTTCCTCAGCAAGAATTGGACTGACACTATTACCAATTTGACGGAAGCTATGCCATTTAGTGGAATGAAATAGAAACCAATCGGGAAATCCCTGCAAGCGAGCAGCTTCTCTGGGAGTAATAACTCTGTCCTCGCTAGGATGAATGGGTCGTAGACTTTGATAACTTCCTTTATCTCTTCCAGTCCCTGCGCGAAGTGTTGGACAGAATCCTTTAGGATCGAGACGAACTGTCCGAGAGACCTTATCTATTTCTCCTGGTTCCAATCGTTTCCATCTTTTCAAAACTTCTTTCGTATGTATCGTTCCAACACAACTAGAAACCCGATTCTCATTTTGCAGATATCTGATCGCAGTTGGATCTCCAACATTCTCTGGGATAGCGCCACTCAAACGTTTGCCAAACTGGCCATTAGGCTTAATTCGAATCTTGCGCCATCCATCTTCTTCAGACTGGCTTTCTGGATCGATCTTCTTAGGCAATCCTTTCAGAGCGTACTCCACTGAAACTTTCTTAATGCTTTTCATTGGCTTAAATGCGTTTTCACTTAATACAATATTTGACGATTTTCGAAAGCCGATAAAAAATACACGAACACGTGAAGTCGGAGCGCCAAAATCGCTAGCGTTCAAGGTAATGGGTGGCAATAGTGCGTAATCCCGTTTCAGACCTTTCTTGGCTACTTCACGCACTTTATCAAACTTTTCTCTAAGTAATCCAGGCACGTTCTCACAGACAAAGAATACTGGTTTTATCTCTTTGACCAATTGAAAGAATTTAACAAAGAGATCGTTCCTGTGGTCGTTTGTATGGTTTCTCCCGATTGTACTAAATCCTTGACATGGCGGACCACCAACTATTCCGGTAACCTCGGATCGCTTCAAGCCTAACAGTGTGAGTAGATTTTTTCCTGAGACATCGAAAAGATCGAGTTGAAGGTGGTTAGTATGTGGGAAGTTCTTTTTGTGTGTTGCTATCGCTTTTGGGTCATTGTCGATGGCACCAATAAGATTGAAACCTGCACGTGTGGCTCCCAAGCTGAAGCCGCCCACGCCGCAGTAAACGTCAATGATGGAGAGGTTATTTTTTGCACGTTTTTCCATGGCTTTCATTGCATTGAGAATAGTAAATTTCAATGAAATTAGCAAGAAACTTTATTGTCATACTTTGTGTATCTGTATCCCCTTTGTATCATTAATTAGCTTCGCCCGATTTGAAGAAACCAGTTGTAAATTCCGCATTGTAAATTACCGGCGGAGTGTGAACATCTGTAATACATATTGCATCAATATCTAAGAAGTGAAGGCGGAAGCTTTGCTCTTCATCGTTTCGTTTCAGATTAATCACAATCCCGTTGGTGAGTGGCAGCAATTTCAATTCATCTTTTTCTTCAGCATCAATCAGCGCAACTGAACCTAAATATCGCTCTCCCACTTTCACTTGATAACCTTGACGTTCAAATTCTAACACAGCAACAATAAGCGTTGGCTGGTCGGGTTCCTTTTTGATTGCTTCAAAAACTCTAGCGAGATTCATTGGTATTCTCCAATCAATTTAGTTCAATTATACCTAATTTCGAGATAAAAATCCAGAAGCATAACTTCATCTACCAACGCAATCGTATCTCATGATATGCTCTCATATCCACTTTCATTGCATCCCCGTCCTAAATTCTTCATGCTTACCCCATCTTAAGGTGCCAAATTGGTACCTTAAGATTTCGAACTCCTCTTTAGTCAACTCAATCATGAAATTACAAGTAGATTCATCGCATTCCCGTCCTTAATTCTTCAAGCTCATGCCATCGGGCATAGAGGCGCTCAATTGGAGTCCACTATTTTCTTTTTGCTGTTCTATATTTTACTTTTGGTTCCTCAACACGAAGACCAATTCGTCGTTTTGGTTGCTCCAGCGGTATCATAAGCTGCTTTATGGCTTCAAAGACCACACGGAATTGTTCATCGTACTTCTTCTCAAGCTCTTCAAGCTTGTGTGCAATATCTTTGTGGGTTGAGAGAATCTCACGTAAGCGTACGAACGCCCGCATGATCTCGATATTGACCTGAACGGCTCGCTTGCTATTCAATACGCTTGATAGCATTGCTACACCTTGTTCTGTAAAAGCATATGGTAGGTACTT
>CAYGZC010000032.1:0-20573 GCA_964354225.1 uncultured Chlorobiaceae bacterium
TTAACACCATTCTTCCATGCAATGTAGGCAAGAACGGCTTTAGTTTCGTTCGAAACTCGCATTCTCTTTGGAAGTTTTATCTTACCAAAGAATTCGTAATCTTTAGATAGATCGTGCATTGTTATCCTCTTTTCAGGTATGAACATCCCACTTGTTTTGATGAGAATCGTAAATCAAACCACCAACAGCAATGCCACCAATAGGAGTAAGCTTTCCTTCATGATGGAATTCAAAATAGAAACTGTAAGGTTTGGTAACTACATTCTCAATCAATACGCATTCTGCTTTGTTGTTGCCAAAGTTATCAAGATAATCGAGCATTATTTGAAGTCTATCTTCGATGCCATTCTCTTTGGCAAACTTACGAACACGATCGAGATATTCTCTACATCGAATATCTAACATTATTTCTCCTTGATACGAGTTGCATAGCCAACTCGTCGAAATGTACCCTTCATAGCTTCGCATAGGGTACACCACATTGTTCCTGAATTCTCTTTATCAAATTGATAGCGCAGTTCAGTAAGACATTTCATGCAGCAAATTTGACCAAGATTATTGACATAACACTCATGCCCATCGTAGTTAAAAATGTATGGATTCTCTTCTTTTGGGTCTTGTTTGATAACAACGAGCCGTGCTTTGTCTTTAAAATAAATAGTATCCATTTGTTCCCTCATTTATTCTCTTTGGCTAATTTCCATTTGAATCCATCTGTTGCGTCGCAATAGATTAAACCTTCTCGCTCCATCTTTGCGAGTTGATTACATTCGATTGACGACAGCTTTGCCGCAGCGCACGGGAGTTTCGCCAAAATACGAAGGCGTGTGTTTGCAATTCGATGTGCGCGAATCTCTTCCTTTGTTTTCTTCATTTTCTATCATCCTTTTCAAAAGCATCGTTTACTTTGTAGATAGCAGAATACCAGCAGGTACATCCTTCGGGGAAGAAACCTGCTGATTGCAATTCATCAAACATTGCATCGTACAATTTGTAACACTCATAGTCTAAATTAAATACAGCAGCATGATCGCCGCCGTCATGACAGATAATTAACTCTGATTCAAGACCATACTCTTCGCCACGATCTTTCCATTCTTGTGGCGAATAAAACACACGACAACCACCAGAATGTAATCTTCCTTCCCTTTCGAGAAAAGAAAGAATAACCTTCGCGGCTTCTTTTCCTTCTGGAGATAAGTCTTCTGGAATTTCAAAGTCTTTCATTTTCTTTCCTTAATTGGTGACGCAGAGAGACTTTCAATATTAATTTCTGTATGAGAATACTGCATATCTTGACCACATTCACAACTTGGTGTTCCATTATTCTCATACCAATCAGGTTGAATTGATATTTCATTTTCCTTACATGGGCAATCGTCAGTTTCTGCCTTCACCCAAATATGACGAACATTTATGTCTGAGATTTTCTCCCACATTGTAATCTCCTTTTTTTAGAAAAGATTATCTTTGGTGAGCGCAGAGGGAGTCGAACCCTCGACCTACAGATTAAAAGTCTGTTGCTCTGCCAACTGAGCTATGCGCCCACAAGATTATTAGCTGTTGTGATCAAAAGATGTATACATATCATCTATGAGATCAGGGATGCTCCAGTAACCATTGGATTTCATATTCCATTTAAAAATACATTCGAAGATTGGAGAGCCGGGGAATTTTACTATCATTTTAGGTGCTTTGAAATCCCAATCAATAGAACCATGAAGAGTATTGATTAGTTGATCTTTGTCATAGTAATTAGTCGTTACTTGATTCGCAAAGCATATATCTTCGATACGAACATGATGTTTTGTTTTTGGTTCTCGATCTTGATCGAACGTAACTACGATATAAATTGAATTATTATTATCGTATTTGGTGCATTGAATTTCAATTACCGTACCAAAATCGAAACTGCGATGGAGTTTCATGGACGGATGGAAAATTCTATCACCAATGTTGAACGGACACTCGAAAGTAATCGTGTTCATTTCTTCACTCCTTTGTAGATGCCAAATCCATTCATGTAATCGTACACGAATGGCCCATTCTTATCGCCTTCATGGATCTGCGATACATATTGATCGTCGTCGTCGCAATCGCAAAACTTAGCCTTCTTTTCTTGCAACATCTTCTCGAAGGTATGAAGCGCTTCTTCTGGTGAAGATGCTTCACATTCTGCATAATAGCCGCGTTCGTATGTCCCAAGTTCGCCAGTGTACTTCATTTGCTTTACTCCGAATTCTTTGCGTAGTTATACGCCGATTCATACAAATGCTTCTTGTTACGATTCTTACACTCGTCATAACAAGCATCGCATTGCCAATGGTAACAGCTTCTTGGATTGTTAGCCGCATAAGCAGCTAACCAAATCTTTTCTTCACATTCTTTCGTCAATTCTTGATCTGTCATTTTGGATATGGTTTCTTTGTATGCATCGATCGCAATCTGATAATTGGTTGTCATTTGCTTGCCTTTGCTTCTTCTTTTGCAACTTCCATATCTTGTTCAGCCAAACAAGTAGCATGAACATATCCGTTCTTAGCAACCCAAGCTATTACATACCCCAATTCTTGACCACAAATGAGACACTTGGCGCTTGCCAAGCAATCGCAACCAGGAAATACATAGAACATATTGTCTTGTTCGCGATCAACTTCGATTCTTTTCATTTCTTATTCCCTTTCCCATCGTCAACTTGACCGATGTAATCGAATCCCGGCAATCTCACTGCAAGATTGGCTTCTTCTCGAAGAAATTTGATAATGTATTCGATAGAATCGCGATATTTCGAGAGCATGATTGTCTCTCGCAAATAGATATACAAAGTTTGTTTGGCAAAATTAATAGCCTCGTCTTTACCGCCTCGATTCATAATGAATCGAATCCTATCTTCTTCGGTAAAACTCTTGATCAACTTAATCATATCTTCATCTTCGTTAAACATTGTTATTCTCCTTGAACTTCCCAAACGATTGCGTGTTTGGTTTTCATCCAAGTACCAAGAGCGTCTTGATACCATAGCATTTTATGAAAGATGCGATTACAGCCTAAGCTTTCGGCTGTGTTATACATTTCTTGTTTATTAGAAACAGGCATAATCTCTGAAAAGACAAGAAGGTCGTCTTTATAGTATTCGACGAGCATAGTTCTAACTTCTGGTTCGCATAGTCTCAACATTATCTACTCCTTAATATCAAACCACAAAGAGAGCAGATAAGCACATCCTGCAATCTTATGGTTATGTTCTGGTTCAAATGATTGAAGTAATGCTTTCCACCAAAGCATAGCTTTCTTTTTGTCTTGATCTGAAATTCCAGATTTTGGAATCAATGGATTTTCTTTTGACCCTTCAAAGAAAACCAACGATGTAAATTTATTATACGGATTTTGCTCATCCCAAAACTCTTTTGGAATTTCTGCTCGCTCAGGAAGAAGACCTAATCGCAATGCGCCTTCTCCCATTACATTCCAATACACATTTTCAATATATTTTAATTCAATATCATTAAGATTTTTCATTTATTATTCGCTCCTTTCAAAAACACAAAGCATATTGGCAGTTGTAACCATGAATTCTGGCTCATCATTCGTTGGCTTGAGCCAGAAACAAATATGATATTCATCCATCTTTGTAACTGTAAATTCTTTTCCACTAAACGTATGGATAACTTTATCGCCAGCCTTCAATTCTTTGATTTCTTTCGTGGTCATTTTATTCTCCTAACTTAACTGAAGCTAACCATTCTTGGATATTAGTTGGCGCTGCGTTTGGATATTCTGAAAGAATCATAAGGCAATCGGGTATGGTTGCTTCTTCTAGCGTCATGCAAGAAACAAATTCCTTTTTCTCTTTTTCTGACCAAGTATACCAACGCCTTCCGAATATTTCTTCGGCGTCTTCGATTCTCATTTACTTCTCCGGTTTCGTAGCCGCTTCAAGAGCGGCAATATTTTCCATTGCCATACTGCGATTTATTCCACAGATCCAATCGACCGGCTTATAAAGCCCACAAATTTTGGGTCGATTGGGTTTGTTGAACAACTCGCACTTATTATTCTCCATTAGATACGGACAGCGTAATCCCGCTGGCTTACCATTAACTAGACATGGACAGCCAGGGATTGCAGACGAGATTGACATAGCGATACAACAGGCACCGCACATTCGGCATTGCATCGCATTCTCCTAAAAAATTCGCACAAAAATTAGAAACTTGACTTTGCAAACGCAATGCATCTTCTCAAAACTGAGTCTTTTTCAGACAGTCGAGACAAAAGAAGAGCCGATTTTTTTCTTCGATTGCTTCCTTGCGAGTTGCAAACGTACAATTCGCAAGGTCAAGATTCATATGCTGTTCATCAATGGGGCAATCGCGTTTATATACAACTACTTCTTGTCCAAAACCGCGTCGTTTATTGCGAACGATAACAGTCCAACCAAATTTTGCTTTCATTTCTTCTCCTGAGAAATCCATTCGCGCAACACTCTACGAATGGCCGCTACATTATCGCATTTCTCGCTGGCTTGCTTTCCCCACATCTCATTGATAGGAACAAGCCACCAGATTCCCAACTGTCCAGCAATACCGCTGCCGCATTCAAAACGATAACGGATCGCAACTCCATTTTCAATACGCGATCCAATTTCGATTCCTTCAATAGTAGATATTGGCTTGATTCCAAACTCTCGAATTGTGCGAATAATGTCACTTTTAGTTAATCCTTTTAACATCATTTGCGCCACTTTGCATATTCTTTTGCATACTTTCAGCATTTTTCTGGTCCCCTTTAGGGGACAAGCCGAAAAATATGCAACGGCTTTGCAGAGCAGTTTTTGCCAGTTACTTCGTAAGATATTTCTTAACTTCTTCTATTGTTCCCTTCGCAAAATTGAGCCAAGTATCATCTGGCATTTTACGATCAAGATAAATCATCACTTCGTTTTTGTCGTTGATATACGACGCCCATTCAGAAATACGGAATCTCTCGCTTGGAAAAGATGAGAGTCCGAATTCCGATGGAAACAGAACAATCGCTTCTTTGATTCTGTTGTTCATTTGTCTCCTCGATATTTCACTACTAGCTACCAATATGTTTCATTGGCAGCTAGCGGTAAAGCATCGAGAATATTATTATGCGCGCCAATTTGGAATTGTTGGCGCTTCATTCATGAGGTATTTCATAGGATCGAATGATGGATCGTCCATCATTCGATTTGCTGCGTTGATGATCGCTTTGAAATACCAACCCTCTTCAATGGCTCTTTCAATGAAACTCTCGATTTTCTCAGTCATTGTTTTCTCCTTTGTTAGAGAATTGAGATCAGCGCACAGATTGCGATTCCCATTGCGGCAATAGTTCCCACTGCCGCTAGGAATCCGAACGCTTCAGCCGCAACATTCCATTCGTAGCGAAACATTTATTCTTTCTATCGGAAGATATTCATTCCGAGATATTGCGCTTTCTTGATTTGTGGTTCGAAGCAATGAAACGCAGACAGAACCACTTCTCCATTCCCTCGCACAAAAAACATATCGAGGGAGTCAATCGTTCCCATAATGACTTCAGTACCGTCAAGAGGGAAGTTGTTGAGAAATTCTGGAATCTGCTTCTTGAAATACCTTTTGTTGTATTCCAAGGAAATCGCGTCCACTTCTCCACTAGACCAATGAGAAGCGGCAATTTCCGCAACAACATTGATCAGGTTGTTATCATAGATCGTGGTCATGTTTTCTCCTCGATTGTTTACCAAAGGCTATCAACGAATTGATAGCCAATGGACTAAACAGCCGAAAAGCTTAGTTCTCGAAATCGTACTCGATTCCTGGCCTTCCCTTGGCCACGAATCCGTTATTGTCACTCACATATCCCTCGCCAGTCCACCGGACAAACTTCCATCCCTCTTTTTTCAACTCTGTGATCCTCACAGGATCGTCGGTCCAGATCGTAGTGTAGTCCATCTTTCCCTTACCGAAGAACTTCAGCATTCCTTGAATCTTGCTCCACTTGCTCATCATAACTTTCTTCTCCTTCTTTCTGTTGATTGTTGTTAGTTCTTTGTATCAGACTTCGATCCACTCGAAAACATCACCAGACAAATCGTAGGAAACTAACAGGGTAGCAAAACCAATACCGTTGTCGTAATCGAGTTTAACTACAACGGTATTGGTTTTGTATCGAAAGCTGGAACCTCCACGACTCTCGATATTTCCCCACTTCGTAAAATTGTGCGGGCCAATCATTGAAAAATGACCTAATGCATTGTCGATGATTTTCTTACGATCCCAATTAGGATCGTATGCAAACATATCAGAGATACAATCTCCATCATGGTAGTGTAAATCCTTACAGATTATTCGCATGTGTGCCATAACTTCTCTTTAAGCAAAAACAGAAATTTCCCAAACTGGATTGTGAAGATTGTGATATTTGATTTCCATACGGTACGACGGGAAGTACACATGAATCGTATTGCGGAAATCATCGACATCATAGCGACTGAAGAAAGTTAAGAAATCGCTATTATTGAGAAGGCGATGTCTAGCGTTGTAAGAAATGCCATGGCAATTGTGTGCAATGGCAGTAATGGATTGGTAATCAAAATCTGACATAACTTCTCCTTCATTCGTTTACCAAGGCTATCAATAGAAATTGATAGCTATGGAAAACAAAGAAAGACTATTCTTCGTACTCGAATCCACGCCGCCCGTAGGCAACGTGCTTCCCGTAGATGTTTTCGTACCTGTTGCCAGACCAACGAACAAAGATCCAGTCATCTTGAGACAAGAGATGACTCATTCCTTGATTCTTGTTGACCTTGATGATCATGTACTGATCTTTGTTGACTGTGCTCGGAAAGAACTTGAGATAGGTATCCTCTTCCATCTGTTTTCTCCTCTTAGCTGTTTGGTTAGCACTCTGACATGAAGATATCGAGAATCTTGTTAAAGGATTCTTTGCCAATGTATTCTTTCTCTATTAACCACTGGATAAAGGAATCAGGAGACGTAAACTCCAATTTATCCTCAATAGCGTTACAGATACCCATATCCATCCCGCAACATTCTGCATCATTGGCTAATCGCGGTAGCTGCTCGAATAAGGCTACCATACGATTGTGGTATTTATTGAGATTGAGCATGTTTACTTCCTGTATCCGTTGGTATCAAAACCCGCTTCCATTGTTTCTTTCTCTGTAGATTATTGCGCTTTACATAGAACAGATTGGTTTGTTGATGCCATTTGGCGTAAGCCAGGCTAACAACAATGAAGGCGACAGGCGTGGGCGTTAGATTTAGGGTCGGAAATACCTGGCCCCTATGCCCTTTGCTGTCACTTTCCCCAATCTGTCCTATGCAAATCGAATTTTATCTCCCGTTGCATACTATGCAACCTTATTGCGTAACGAGATTGTACCAATCTCGTCTTGCATATATTTCTTTGGATTGTTCTTTCTGTCCTCATAGCCAACAGAAAGCAACACAATGTTGGCAACGACAATACTAGGCTCGTCGCCGTCAACGTCAAGGTCGAAATCAACCACATATTGATAGCGGTCCAGAATCTTACCTAACTCTTCAAGTATTTCGGGCTTCACAACCAAGCCCGTTTTCTGCTTTTGCATAGCCTGCCTAATCTCTCGCAGAGCCTTATTCTTTCTGCGATTGGCAAGCCATTTGCGGATTCTGTTCACTTTGTCCTCAAATTGAGCAGACTTTGCAACTTCGTTGTTGCCTCTCGCATAATCTTGGTTTGCAAAACAACCGCATTATCAGAAATGCGAACGATATAGATCCAATCGTTCGTAATCCTGATGATATGGCTCTTTCCATTGAATTGCATATCAATCCCTCAATGTTGCCTTGCGATCGTTGATCGCCTTGTGGATTGGACCGGAACCGGGGAAATACGACGGATACATTTCATTGAGATCGTCTAACTTGTGGTCGTATTCGCCCCGATTGATCTTATCGACGATTGCCCAAATTGCGTTGTCAAACGCTGGGCCGTACATTGATGGTCCCCACTTGTCTTCCATTGCTTTTCCTTTCTTTGGCTAGTACAGATCCCAAAACATTTCGTTCGCATCTTCAAAAGAGCCAGTGAACATTGTTTTTTGGCCGAGCGTGATTCGTCCCTTGCCTTTGTTGGAAATCCAGAGCGTGATTCCTTCGCTCGTTTGCAGCGGCTTCCAACTTGACGACTTGGCCGGTATTCTTCGCAATGGTTCACGATTGCGTTGCATTGCTTTGCGCGCATTGTCGATAGAGTTGAATCTGTCCACGTCGTCAACCACAAAATGGTTGCCGTGGTGGTCTTGTTCTTCCACGATGATGCGCGCGCGCCAACCTTCTTTGAAATCGTGATAATTCTGGTTGGCTTTGCGTCGCTGTTGCTCTTGATCTACTCGCCGCAAATTGGCGTCCATTTCAGACGCCATTGCGTTATTCAACTCGGCTAGTGTTTTCGTTTCCATTCAAACCTCGGTGGTTTTTCTTACTTCCTTTTTATAGAGACGCAAAACACGGCCGCACTATCGGTTGCCTTTTAGGCTTGGCTATGCAATATCTAGCTGGACGTGTTTTGCAAAACAGTAGGCTCTTTATTTTGCATAGCCAATTTCTTCCTGGCCGTTCCCGTCTCTTGTGTCTCTATAAAAAGCGAAAGGCCAGGGGTTGCCTGGCCTTTCAATGTGGCGCTATGTGGGGAAGATGGGGTTGCTATTTCTTGACGGTCAGATCCAGGGCTTCTACGTCGATATTCGTCTCACCCGAGAAGAGGTCACGCGCCGTCGTCCACAACTCCATTGCGGCAATGCGCGCATCATCGGGCGGGAGCGCAGCAGTGCTCTTCACAACGGCCGCTTGCAAGCGCGAGAAGAAAACCGCGATCCCCTGGCCACACACCGTCAAGCCCATTGCGACTGGTTTGATTTTCTTGATGCCCATCATCTCGTTGAAAGCATCCTGCCCATCTTTGTCCACCTTGTGACTGACTTCGTTGTTGCGATACTTCGCAGCCTTTGCTCGGAGGATGACAGCGCGGGCATGGCTTCCAGCAGCGGCCAAAATGTCTGCATCCTTCTCCAATTCTGAGGCCTTCGCGTCTCTGATCTGCTTGTTGATCTGCTCTGCGGTTGCTTTGTCCATTACCGTGCTCCTGTTAGCAGTTAGTCACGCGCACCATGCGCGCGACAAGAAACCCCAAAAAAAAGCAAAAACCCATGCCTATCTCATTTGCAAACTAGATACCAGAAGCTAAGTATGCGAAATGATTATACTTTTCAAATGGTACAGTCTATGATATATGGTCCCAATGTCATATAATGTGCATAAAATCGCATAACTTTGACCTATAACTTTGTAAGTATGCGAAACGACTAGGGATAACGCGGTGCGTTAACGCCAATAACGCAACACGTTATTCGGACATAAATGTCGCATAATGTTGCATAATTGATATATAACATTGCTAAGTATATGAGATCATTATACTTTTTATCATGCTATGCACAATTATGCAATGTAGTGTTATGCAAAGATATGCAATATGATGTAATGTATGGTCAATGGCAATGGTAATATATTACATTGCCACATATGGTCAAAACATAACACAACGACACCAGGTAATGCTATGCATACCATGTACTGTATGGCTATGCATAGCAGTGTATGGTAACGTAGTGTATAACTGGACGGATGGTAGCCTGGCATGGAAAATGCACAACTAGGTGCCCAAATAATTCGCGGTCCATTTTCACACTTCCAATATGCATAACACATCTCACATCATGCATAACCAATATTCTCCCAGGAGCCACACACAACCACGTAATTTTTAGAGATTTAATCTATGGAAATATCGTATAATCAAGGTAATGTTAAACCAACACCGGCATCTCTCCAATAATTTCATACAGATGTTCACGCATCTTTCCAAACTTGAGCGTCTGAAAATATTTCAGCAACTCAAGAATGAATACTGCGAATTCTGCGGAAGTAAACGTAAATTCATGGACGAACGCTATCTCTCGTGCAAATTCTGCCGAGGGAAATATCCAACACCTTACGTGGGCTATGTTTGTTACGACTTGGGACTATATGATTCCAAGGAACGAACTTGTAAATTCTGTGCAGTGGCGGGAAAGTGTAAAGCCTTCGAAGCTAAAGCTTTCACAACACATGAATTATTGGAACTCAGGGACAAACTATTATGAAAATTCCACAAGTCTCGCCTGAAGATTGGCAACATGCTGTAAAGTTGACGTATCAATATGCGCCGTTAAAGATTCCGAAAGATTGGAATCGTCGTAATGCTCAAGAGGGATTTATTGTTTATCGTCATACAAGCGGACTAGAAGTAATCCTTTCGGTTGATGATAAATTTGGCGATGGACGAACATGGATACATTGTTCGTGTGCTTATCCTGATAAACTTCCAACGTATAATGAAGTGTGTTTGGTTAAGAGATTCTTTATAGGAACAAATCGCAAAGCGTTGATGATATTTCCTGAAGAAAGGAATCATGTAAATATTCATTCGTATGCTTTACATCTGTGGTCAGCGATCGAGGGAGATAACCTACCCGAATTCGGAATCGAGGGAACAATATGACAATCAAGAAAAAGTTACATATTTATAATTCCGAAGTAGACGATCTATATATAATAGCGGAAGATTTACGTGCCTGGGCAAAGAAAGAATTGAAGGGAACGAAGATAGGTAATCCTCATATTCATCTTGGATATATTGCGGCAAAAGCCATAGAAGATTTAAAACACCAAATAGATTCAAAAGAAGAATATTTACGCGAAATCAAACGTGCTGTAGAAACATTGAGGAATATATGATGTTAACGAAAGAAAATATAGAAAAATTATGGAGCGCAGTTCATCATTGGGATGTCTGTCATCGTAATAGACCGTATCCTGATGAGCTAGCAGCAGAAGCTAATCTTGAAACTGTTGTGTCTGGATTTGTTTATGAACAGAATAAACAAATAAGTGATGAACTTGCTGGCACTCAGCAAGAGTTGGCTAAATATATTGGGCGATGTGAAGATATGGCAAGACAAATAGATGAAGTGAATATTGTAATTAAACAATTACAAACGCGATTGCGTAAAGGAAATTAAAATGATACAAGCTGGCGAAACCATCTTTGATGGAATGCAGACCGCGAAGTCGATACTTCTTCATTTGAAGATTAAAGAAATTAGACCAAGCGAGATGATGGAAGTTTGCGCTATCATAAATCTGCATTAGCAGGTAGAGATAAAGAAATTGCTGATTTGAAGTTGGAAGTGGCATTGTTGAAAAAGAAAGTGGAGATATAACATCTCCATAAGGAGAAAGCGATGTTAGTTTATTTTGGGGATAGTTTTAAAGAAGAGACAGATTTAAGTAAAAGCCATTGGTTGAAGTCGTGTCCCGAATGTAGTAGAAAAGCTGGACAAGTAGTGTATAAAAAATATCCAGAAGATTTTGGCGAGTCTGAAGCCGAGAGCCGACAGACACAAACTCATCGTGGTTCGCAATCTTGGTGTTCTGAATGTAGAAGTACAAAGAAAGGAAAGAAGTAATGGATTCTGATTTAGATTTTTATTTTGCACTTGAATCTCTTGCTTCGAAGAAATATATACGGTTGGCTTTGATTTATGCTAATTTGCCGAAGGGCAGAAAAGCAGCCATGAATACAAAACAGATAATGAAGAAGTTTGGAATATCGAAACGTATGGCAGAAAGAGACTTGAAGATTTTGTATGAGGAATTAGGTGTTCAAACTCTTCATACAATCCCAAATGTTTCTTTATGGTGGAGATAATGACAGAAGATAGAACCATATATGGTGAAAATGGAAAAGCAGTTATGGCTACTGCGATAGAATTTGCAGGACAATTAACCCCCAAGATTTTTGAATCCGCAGATGAGTTTAGATACAGACAAGTAGAAAAACCTACTGTGGTTATTGTACCAATAGAGTATAAGAATATTTTGGGAGATTCAGCCGTGATTGCTGGGTTTGAAGTGGTCTATGCAGAAGTTGATGAAGTCATGCTGGGATGTAAGTGAGGGTAAAATGGCTCCGCGAAAGTTTGATGATTGCATGGGTCGCGCTTATGAATATGGGCATTCAATTTGTATGGCTTGTGGAGCGGCTGTGAGTTGTGCTATGCGAATGGATGAAGCGGGGTTAAGGAATGAATTGCCACATGGAAAGAAGTTGGCATTGTTGGAGAACAAAATGAAAGAAGTGTTTGATGAATTGAGGGCGTATATGGTGATACAAGCCGAGGATATGGGATTAGAAGAAGAAGTGGATCGTATGCGCGCAGAGCGTGATGCGTGTTTGATACGAGAGACAGAGTTGTTTGATGCTCTGAATACACTTGTGGTCAGAAATGTTTCTGGTACTGTATTAAATGAGGAATTAAGATTGTTGTTAGAGAGATATGATATTAGATGATGTGTTGTCTGATTTTATATAGAAAAATATGTGAATATTTATGGCTGGAAAAAACTTTGTAAAAATATAGAAATCTATAAGATAATATAGATAAAAGAAAATAATCCGCGCCGAAACCTAGAAAAACTTTGAGAAACTTTCATGGAACTAAGACCTAAAATATCTAAGGCCAAACGCGAAGAAATGGAAAAGAAGAAGAGAGAATATATTGAAGAGAGTATAAGAATATGGATTCAGAATAAAGATAGCGAGATGGGAACCAAAGGTTTGAAAACTAGACGGCCTCATTATTGGAACGAAACTATAAAGGAATTAGGTAAACGAGGATTATTAAAAAAATGAAGAATAAATTAGGCGAAGAAGATTGTTATGGTCAACTATTCGAATTAAGTTGGAATATGAAAGGCATCTGTAGATTATGTATTGATAAAGATATTTGTCGTACTTTGGTGCTTATTCCAGTTTATGAATCTAAATATACAATTACTTTTCTTTTAAAGACAGATGAATACGATGAAGCTAAAGTAAATAAATGAAAACATTAAATATTATTCTTTGCTTAATGGCAATGCTATTATGCGCTTGTTGGGGCGCATTAGATAAAGCACAAACTAAAAGAGTAAGGGATAATTGTGAATTTAATTGCTACAAGAAGTATCAATATTGTAATGCTAAACCACATGAGCCAGGTTCATGTTCTCAAACTTACGGTGAATGTATGGCGACAGAAAGATGCGAGGATAAGAAAAATGAGCAATCAACCAGAGACGCCACCACTCGATAAACGAAAAATATATGGAACAATCGGCGCACTTTTTGTTATCGCTGGTGTTGTATTGAAATTATGTGGATTTTATTAATGTTTGAGAATTGTAATTGTGATGATTTAATAGCAATTGTTGGTTTTATATTTTTAATTATTGTTGCTCTTGATCTTAGATCGATAAATATGCACGACAAAAAATAGGAGACATAGATGGCGATGCCCGTAATGATTATTAAAGAACATTTAACAGATGAAGACGAATATCAAGGTAAATTAACAGGAACAGTTGCTGCAAGAGGGATTCGCAGAAATAAGAATATCGTGATGTTTTTAAATTCTGTTGAGAAATTAATGACAAATTTTTTGATTACGAAAGTTGATTTATGTTGGAATATTGTTCCTGATGGCATCGAGGAGAAAAATAATGAATAATTATCTATTAACATTGAAAGTTCGTTTTGACGCCGTAGATGATGTTGATGCAAGAGAAAAAGTCCATTCACAAATGGTACAGTTGAAATCAATTATTCCATATCGAACAGAAGAAAATGTTGTTAAATTACAAAGAGTTTATCCAGACAAGAATGCAGTTGGGATTAAATTATTTTTGGAGGAATAGTTGTCTCGAACTAAACCAACTATTCTTTCTCTTTATGACCGTAGTGGCGTATGGTCTGCTCCATATCTACAAGCTGGTTGTAGAGTAATTCAAGTTGATCTTGAATTCGGCATAGATGTTCGCACTATTAAGTGTGGTTTAGAGAATATATATGGAATAATTGCTGCTCCTCCTTGTACGGATTTATGTTTATCTGGCGCTCGATGGTGGAAACAGAAAGGAAATAAAGCGCTGTTTGATTCTCTTGCATTATGTGATTGTGTATTACGATATGTTTGGTTATATAATCCTGTATTTTGGTGTTTAGAAAATCCTATAGGCCGATTATCGAAATATTATGGGCCGCCTAAAATGACATTCAATCCATGTGCTTTTGGCGATCCATGGACAAAGAAAACTTGTTTATGGGGAAAATTCAAGAAACCCAAGATTAAATTAATTGATCCAATATTGGGTAGTAAAATAAGAAATATGAAACGTGGATTTGAGCGATCAATTACACCAAGTGGTTTTGCTTTAGCTTTTTTTAAAACTAATCCACCAAGATTTCAGCGATAATAATTTTAGAATTTTAGAACAAAATTTGGTATATAAGTATAGTGCGAAAAGGAGTTGTGCATTATGTCAAATGAATGTAAAATCCTGAACTTTCCATCTAAGGAAAGAAAGCAGGATCAAAATGGGCAGCCAGCAAATGATGAACGAGCAACCGCAGACGATGAACTTCTTCGGCGAAGGAGCGAAAAAAGAATTAATGCTGTTGAATTTATTAACGGATTGCTTAACGCAGGACTCGTTAGAATCTTTGTCGATCCTCAAAAAGAAGCCGTTGTCCCAAAGAAATTCAAGAATGATAAGGTTTTGATTCTGGATTTCAGTCGTAGATTCCTTTCCGAAATCATTTTAAATAACGAGGGTATACGTCAGCGTCTTTCGTTTGATGGCGTTGAACACGATTGCTTTGTGCCTTTCAAGGCTTTTATGGCGGTTCTCTGTGACGCTAAGAATGTTTTCGCAATTTTTGATGAGCGAATGCATCAGTTAATTAATCAGGTGCATGATAAAAAATAGTAGATATCTTAATCGAGATGGTATATATAACTTAATACTGGAGGTCAAAATGAACCGAATTCTATTTGCGACTTTTATTGTGATGGCGATTTTTGGTTGTAATCCAGTAGAGAAAGAAGAAGCAGAAGAAGACGAAATCATTCATCTTGAATTTTCTTCGGTTAATGAACCGGAATTAGTTTGTGAGTTTCTTGGTCAACGAGCATTGCCGAACGCCGCGCTCTATGGTTATTGTATTAGCAATGTAGTAATTATGATGGTTTGTGATAGAAGTTTTAAAGAATGCATAAAGACAAAAAAGATTTCGAAATGCAATAAAGAAAAAGATCGATGTATTGATATGCATACTGACCGCGATAGCGATATTATTAGGTATAATGAAAAACAATGTTATGAGAAGTGTCATGAATTTTTGCCATATCCAGGTGATTGCGTTCAACAAAAAATTGATAATCCCCGATTCATTTGCTTGGAGGCACGCAGTTATTGCATGAGTATGTGCAATAACGGTTATCTATAACAGCAGAAAAGGAGAAAAGAAAATGTTGGAAGCAGTGCAAGCAACTCTGAATGAGTCTTTGGGAAAGCTGAAGAATGAGCGCGATATGCTTGATGAGCAAATCGCTACGCTTGAATCTTTAGCGGGTGGCGAAACCGTGGCTCCCGGCAAGAAGCGAGGGCCAAAGCCCGGTAAGCGAGGCCGCAAGCCTGGCCCGAAGGCGAAGAATAAGAAGCGCGGGCCGAAGTCGCGTAAAGAGCAGTCGGCTCGCATGAAGGCGTATTGGGCTAACTGGCGGAAGAAGAATAAGAGCGGCAAGAAGAAGGTCAAGACCGCAAAGAAAACCGTGTCGAAACTCAGTGATGCTGCGAAGCAGTCCATTAAGGACATCGCCAAAGCTAAAGCTATTGGCGCACAAAGAAATAAGGAGAAATAAATGTTCTCAAGGAATCCTTGTCCCGTTTGTGGCGGGTATATCTTTATTCATTACTTTGATGGTAGCGGAGATCGACGGGAAAATTTTGATGGCTGTGATTATCCAGCTATAGATTTTGCAACAGATCAAATGCAACGAATACTTGTATCTTGCGAAAAACAAGATGATTATACGGATGGAGTACACGATGTTTGTTTAAATTGCATGACTGCATTTTCTTTTACAACTGAAGAAGTAGATTGTTTCGAAGACGGTTGTTATGATGCAAAGAACAAAGTCTGTCGTATTTGTGGAATGACAGAAGATTGTAAAATAAATAAAGAAGAAAACGAAAGAGGTGATGACGCATGAGGAGCATTGTGTTGAAACTAAAAGAGCGGTAGCTTAATCTGATTTTCTTTAAATTGAGGGGCATGGGTCGCCATCCCAAACAACCTCGACAAGAGCCCTTGGGCGTTGGGGCTCTTTTTTGGAGAATACTATGTCTCATATGCTTTTAAAGATAAGAGGCAGCGAAGCTGCAATCTATTTTTCTAAAGAAGGTAAATTTGAAACGATTATGGGTGAAGGAAAATTACACAAAGATTTAGTGGTGCCATTTACTTTATGTTATTCAATATCAGCTAATGCAGGTTTGAGAAAATTATTTTTAAATACATTGGTTGAAGAATTAAAGAAAGAATCTAATTGTATAACTGAGAATTTTCCAGATAAAAAAAGAGAGTTTCAAACGTTTGCTAATGTTTTATTGAAGTTAGAATCTGAAAGTCATTTAGGCGAAGAGCCTCTCGTTGAAGTATTTAGGAATATGCCTAAAAATGTTTCATAGACAAGAATATATGTTATAATTTCTCCAAACAGGAGGATATCGTGGCTTACAAATATTTTGCTGAAGTTATCAGAATCGTTGACGGAGATACAATCGATCTTGATGTTGATTTGGGATTCAATATTCATTTTAAGGAAAGATTTCGTTTATCAGGAATTAATGCTCCAGAAATTTACAGTACAAAAAAAGATTCTGAGGAATATAAAAAAGGAATGGAGACAGTAGATTTTTTATGCAAGTATCTTCCAATTAGCACTCAAGTAGAAATCGAAACTGAGAAAGATAAGAAAGAAAAATATGGTCGTTATTTGGCTGAAGTTCATTTCACATATGAAAGAGCGAGAAGAAATTTAAATACTCTTTTAATAGAACTTGGTTTGGCTGTAGTTGCAAAATATTGAATTAAAATTTCAATTGAAAGAGTATAATGTCTTTAACTTTAGTTGAACCTAACCCAAAACCCAAAAGATCGGAGAGTTCCAATGGTTAATGGTAATGGCAAGGTTGCAATTTTCGTGGACGGCAAGAACTTTTATGAAGGCTTGCGAGCCAGTGGCTTGACTACCAAAATCAATTTTCATGCTTTGGCAGAATCAATGGTTCGTGCGGTCAAGGGAGACATTCTAACTGGTCTACATTATTTCACTGGTATTGAACCAATGGAAAATGGAGACGACAAGAAAGAAACAGCCGAGGAAGAACAGAAAGGCAGTCTTGAGAATTTCCTTTCTTTCCTTGAGACACAGCCTGGTTGTTTCGTGTATAGATTTCCTCGCCGCAATCGAAAGGTCGCGTGCAATAAGTGCGGCCACGAACACTTCTATACAGAAGAAAAAGCAGTTGATACATCACTTGTGTCTATTATGATTCGCCAAGCAGCTATCAGTGCTTTTGATACTGCCGTGTTATGCAGTGGCGATGCAGATCATAGCCCTGCGCTTGAAGCATTGAGAGATTTGGGCAAGCCAGCTTGGGTTGCTACATTTTCTGGTCATGGTCTATCGCGTCGTTTACGACAGATGGCATATGGCCATATTGATTTGTCGGAAGTTTATGACGAATACGCTCACGACGATAACAAGGGTGAAGAAAAGAATTACAACATGGTTTCTGCTCTGATGGAAGCCGAAGAGTATTTCGGTAAAGATAGATACGTTGGCGCTAATATGTTCATCAATGAATGGCGCTCGGCAAATTTGCCTCGCGATCGAGAAGAGCGTAAGCGTCTTCTTCAGGTTGCTATTGATGGGGGCGAAATTGAAACTTATGAAGCCAAGGACGGATGTCGAGCCATCAGAACACTTCAATCTGATGAAGAAGGAAATGATTCTCCAAATAACAGCGATTGAATTAATAAATTTTGCAGTTAGTCCAGAATACAAAGAAAAATATCTTTTTCGAGTGCCGCCACTCGAAGTAAGTATTGCTTTAGGAAATCATATTAGTTATGGCGACGCTGTTTCAGCAATTTACCATCCAAAACATGGTTGGTTTATTGTGTCTTTTAAACCTGGAAAGGCTTTAGAACAATCTGAGATTATTTCTTGGTGGAAAAAAGAGGGCATAGCTCAGTAGGTAGAGCAGCGGACTTTTAATCCGCAGGCCGAGAGTTCGAATCTCTCTGCCCTCACCATTTAATAAAATGAAAATACTTTTTGGTAAATATAAAGGAACAGAAATTGAAGAATTACCATCAGAATATATTAATTGGCTTGTTTCGTTAGACGACTTGAGAGAGCCTTTAAGAAGTGCTATTGATAGGGAAATTGCACGTCGAGAGCGATCAGATATTGTATCGGATATTTTACAGATGCCTAAGTTTATTCCCTCTCATGAATTAAAACCATTGATAAAAGAAATAATAGATGCTGGTTTTCATCAAGTTGCTTTTCGATATCATCCAGACAAGGGCGGGGCAACTAAAAAGATGCAAATGCTCTCTATGGCGAGAGCATGGTTGTATAAGTTTGTATTAGGAGGAGAAAGATGAAGACCAGAGAGAAAACTTTTGCTGAGATAGGTCAAGAAATAGGTGGTCTTGTTGAAACGAAACAAGCCGCATATGGCGATTCGTTTGGAAGATCTGGATATATAATGTCTGTTTTATATCCAAATGGAATACCACTTGAGAAAATGGACGATGCTCTAGCTGTTGTTAGAGTAATTGATAAATTGTTTCGCATAGCAACGAAAAAAGACGCGCTTGGCGAAAGTCCATGGCGAGATATTTGTGGTTATGCTCTTCTGGCAATAAAGAGAGACGAGGAAGAACATGCGAATCGTTAGTGCAAGTTTTTCAATTGAAGATCAAATAGATGGTGTTGGTATTTGCAAGAAGATAGAGAAAGCAGCAAGAACATGTTACAAGTCTGAAGGTACAATTACTGGTGATTCGTATATTCCATTTTTAAAAAACTTACTTGAAGTGCGCCATCATGATTCTGTAATTGAACATGAGAAAGTTACGGTTAGAGTGATTTGCGATCGAGGCGTTACACACGAAATTGTTCGTCATAGGATTGCAAGTTATTCACAAGAAAGCACAAGATATAATAATTATACAAAAGATAAATTTGGAAATGAACTTACAATTATTGATCCGTGTTTTTGGTCAGATAGAAATATTCAAGATCATAAAGATTTTGAGTTATATGCTTTATGGTTAGAATTTATGTCTATTGCTGAAAATTATTATTTTAAAATGATTGCTAATGGAGCCAAGCCGCAAGAGGCAAGGTCTGTGCTGCCTAATAGTTTAAAAACAGAAATTGTAATGACTTTTAATATGCGTGAATGGAGATGGTTTTTTAAACTTCGTACAGCCGAAGCTGCTCATCCTCAAATGAGAGAAATTGCTATTGCTATATTAGATGAATTCAAACGTAGAATTCCAATTTTATTTGACGATATTGTAGTAACAGAACGAGCACGTAAATTATTTTAGGGCGCATAGCTCAGTGGTAGAGCCATCGGCTCATAACCGATCGGACGGGAGTTCAAATCTCTCTGCGCCCACCAAAGGAGACGCTATGAGTTGGAGGTATTATGATGCTGGTAATCCGATATTCTGGATTGAAGGACTTATTGGTTCTGGAAAATCTTCTTTATTAGAAGAACTTAAAAAAATATTTAATATACGAGTATTCGATGAGCGTTTTCAAGAGAATCCATATTTTGATTGTTCATATAAAGAACCAAAGATATATGCAAGTAGAGCACAATTATATTTTGCAATAAAACGCTCAGAGACGCATCAACTTGCCACGGTAGAATCATTATATGGATATGAATACGAAGCTTGCGCTTTAGATAGAGGTTTGCCTGGTGATCTAGCATTCGAACTTATGCACCATCGAAGAGGCAATATAGATGAGAAAGATCATAAATTATATATGTGCTATTACAAACATCTTATTAATTTACCGAAGGCTCCTTGTGATTTATTTTTCTTAGATGTAGAACCTGAAGTGGCCTTACGTAGAGTTAAGAATCGAGATCGAAGTGCAGAAGTTTCAGTTGATTTAGCTTATCTTTCTGATTTACGAGATCATTATTTTGATATCATGGTTGATTTAAAGAATGGAAACCATGAGTGGTCTGGTAAATGTGACGTACATCGTGTGGCTTGGAATGTCGATCATCAAGGATTGTCTCAGATAATTGATATTATTCATAGTAAATATCCAAAGATGAGCATGAAGAATGTTAAATGATCGATATACTAAGTTGCGCGTAAGCGATTTCAATAAGAAGAAGTATAAACGAGGAACTGTAGAACACTTGTGGAATAAATGGTATAATAAATTATGGAATTCGTATGGCAAGTTTGCTTTAAAACCGCCATTTGAACCGCCTTCTGCTATGCGTAATGAATTTATTCGTGAT
>CAYGZC010000033.1:0-7003 GCA_964354225.1 uncultured Chlorobiaceae bacterium
CCATCAACAACGGCGAGATTACATTCTGAAAATGCTAGAGGATCAAGAGAAGAAAAAAGAGAAAAAGACAGAAGCTGAGGAAAACGAAATCAAGGAACTGGTCAATTTAAATGAAATGACATTACGGATGATGTCTGGGGCTACGACATGTTTACCCGTGTTCATTCCGCTTCAGTCGGCTGTGACATTGGAGGAATAATTTTATCTCTATAGAGAAATAGAATTTTACTTCTTCTTGACGTACAACAACGCCTCATTTACCGAGTGACCCATAGCTGTCGCACATTCTTGCATATCTTTCAATGCTGGGACATTTGCGTACTTATTAGTTAGGTAGATATGACGGAGCATACTAGTGGAGATGTTCTTTTGAAAAAAATCGTTGAGATATATAGTCAACTGGACTGGGCTAATCTTGGCAGTCTGGCTCACGTTCATGAGCAGATACTCGTACGGGTTGAGACGCATCCACTCCTTCATAATCTCTACTAGCTTTAGTGGTATTTCTTCACGCTGTTGTCCGTATTTCTTAGCCACCTTGTAAATATTGTAGACGAAGTAATACCTAGTCACCTTGTTCTTGCCTTTGCCAGTCGTCTCTGCTTCCATAAAGTTATCCTTCTCTTCGTCTATATCTCCGCGGATTTTAAATTCCGTAAAGTCTGTTGAACGACGCGGAGGGATTAACGTTAGGCAACTGAGGAGAACGTAGAGCTGGACTTTACGGAATTGGTTCTTGTCAAGACTAGATTTTTTCATCAACGGTCTGACCTCCTCTTCTAGTTCATTATACTTCTCCTGAACTTCTTTCCACTCAATCATATTAGCTTCCTGACGTTCGGTCAATTTCTGTTCGGCTGCTTCTTCGTCGCTCTTTTTACCGTCCATCATCATTTGGCTACGGAAATTCTCTACAGCTTTCTCACACCCCTTAGTCTTTTCCATATAAACAATAAGCGATGAAAGTCTAGTCTTACGATTCTGTGGGTTTTGGGTTGATAGGTGCTTAGATATTTCAGAATAATGACTAGCAAGAAAAGCCGGATCGCACTGTGTATAATCAAGTTGCTTACAGATGTTACTAATAATTGAGGAGTAAGTACGGATTGAGCTATCACCGAGGGTAGGACGGTTAGCTTTGAGAGTCTTTGTGATAATGCTTTTATCCATTGTGACATAGATTTAATAATATACAAGATTTAAATTTTTTTTTATTTTGAATTACTGTATTTAATCTAAATTTAATTATCAGTTTGATTGATTAATCTAATAATTAATGGATTAATAACAAGATTAATCTAATTATTTATGGATTTATGAGTTATTTTAACAAATTAATTCCATATATTACTAATAAAAACGTTGTTATTAGTGATAATACCACTTTATTAGGTTTTTTTCTTATAAATTCCATTAATTATTAGATTATTTCTGTTATTAATCCATTAATTATTAGATTAATCAATCAAACTGATAATTAAATTTAGATTATACCGTTAGGTTTATATTGTTACCACAAGAGGACGGACGCATAGTATGAAGCGCTTCCTTTCTTACCCTTCTTATGCCGTAGATGGTATAGCCTACGCCTTTCTTCTGCAACGGTCTTCCCCTTATCTCTTAGGTAATGGGGATAATCAGAATATCCTGTAGCTCCTATGGAGACTACTTTATCTCCATCCTCAAATAC
This sequence comes from uncultured Chlorobiaceae bacterium, assembly GCA_964354225.1. Lineage (GTDB taxonomy): Bacteria > Bacteroidota > Ignavibacteria > UBA10030 > SZUA-254 > CAYGZC01. The sequence continues at coordinate 1,691 of CAYGZC010000033.1, forward strand.
ATCTAGCTTCTTATCTGGATTGGTACTTGGTTTTACTGTTACGCCTATCTTCTTTGCTTGTTGCTTTGTATACGGAAGTATTGAATACATCTTTGCTATACTGTTTTATTTTTTTTCTTTTGTACAGATAAACGATGGGCCAGAAAGTATCATCTTTTTTTACCGAACTTGGACAAGGACTGAAAACGGTCTGGTCCGAAACACAAAAAGAATTCATCCGTCCTGTTCTAGGCGCTTCTCTATCGGATAAGCTCGGAATTGAAACGAAGGCTACCGATTCGTCTACCCAGTATGGAACTCTTATCCTAGCTCGTGGCGGAATGGTAGACGAAGAACCTGTTAAGGAAATTAACACACAGGCTCAACTCATTGAACTGATTAAACAGTTTCCAGAAGAGGCTGCTAAGAGTGGGCTTTCTGTTGACCTTGTGAAACAGGAAGCTAAGAAACTCGCTCGTGGAGGTAGGCTTCAAATTGAAATCCCCGAACGATATGCATACGGCGGTCATGTATTCCGCCCCAATAAAATTAATGATAGTGTGTTTCCGTGAGCAACGCGAATTAAAACGAACGCTTCATTCCTCTGCTACCAAATGAATCACTTCCGCATTGTCCGCGGTAGCGATTTCCACCACGAGCTAGACCTACCTTATCCTTGTGTTTATCAATAAAAGCAAACACACGCTCTTCGCCCTCCCCCGGTTGCGTATCAAATGGGTTCTCGGGGTTGATGAGCGATAAATCTTTACGTTCGTACCTACTCAGAGCTGGACCAGAACCTATCTTGAACTTCTGTGTATACAGCTTTACTTTTGCTGCATCAGGCATGGGTGGACGCATTCGTTCCACTGCGCCGAAAAACCATTTCGCCGGCCATTTCCCTCCAAACTGTTCTGGTACTTTTGTCGTGGACGCTGTCACTTTATCGTATCCATTCTCTGCTAACAACTGGTTAGCTTTGTCGTATATCTCTTTATCCTTTTGTTCTTGTGATTTTCCTGCACCCATAGTTTTACCATTATCAACCGATAATAATTTTTATTTTTTCCGCTGGAAACATCCATAACAAGTCCGATACTTGGAATCGTCCGGCATCTTTCGCCCACAACAATTACACCGCCCCTTGTGCGGGTTTGGAAACTTGCAATCATAACACTCCCAGACGCTAGGATACTTTTTACGAACTTCTGAAATATCAGCTCCACATGAACACTTATCGAATAATGACATAATACTCGTTACCATTCTTTTAGATTATAATTATTTTTTTATTTTTTTGATATATGATAAAAATGATTTTGTTTTTTGATTTTTATCGTATACAAAAAAAATGAAAAAATAATTATTATCTAAACAATGTACAAAATAGTACAATATGTCTGTTTCGTTTTGTAAATCGTATGATATCAATCGTGATCCAATTATCACCGTATCTCCTAGTGAAATTACGGTTGAAGATTTCAAGAGAATGAAATATCCTCTAGAGCATTTATCGGCCAATACAACTAACTTCTATGCCGATATAGATATCAAAGTAGAAGGTTTAGATGAGACTCAATTTAATTATATTCGTTCAGAAACTAATAAGGCTCTTGGTTCCCTAGAAGGGTACTGCCACACGGACGGAAGCTATTACGATTCTATCGGTAAGAAGCTATCGTTTCACGTTCACAATAACCATTTCCAAATTTACAAAAATGCATTTACGTGGGAATCCGAATACGGAAAAATGGTACAGGATACGATTCTTGCCAATTTCCCTGATAACATCAAAGAGACCGTACGTTCAGGATTTGATAATTCCGTCTACGGAAATCATAAATGGCTCAGAACTCCTTACTCAATTTATTCTGGTAAACTACACCCTCATATTCCTCAATCTAATCGCCCTATTCAAGACTACCTCGTTAACGCTATTCCAGATAACATTTCTGTACACCCACTTATGAAGAAAATGACACAGATTAAAATAGTTGAACAAGAATACAAAGCAATGTCCGCTAATATGACATTTGCCGATGATGAAAAAATTACTAAACCTCGTACTCCTCTTGAACTACCTAAACTACACGCTTTATTTAACTGCCTTGACCCTAAGAAGAGAGCCTATGTGTACCAAGATTGGATTAAATTAGGATTTTTAATTCGTGGTGTACTAGGACTAGATGGAATTGATACCTTTATTGAGATGAGCCGAAAGAGTGGATACGAAAAGTTTTCAGAGAGAAACTGCCGAGCGGAATTCAACGCTATTCAAGATAAGAATATTAAAATGACTGCTGGTACGCTCGTATTTTGGGCTAAAGAGGATAGTCCTGAAAAAGTAAAACAGATTATGAAAAAAACGTACGTAGAGGAGGAAGAATGGAAAGGAGATGCTCCTATGATACCTTGGGAGGAGGACATGCAGTACAATCATAACAAAGTCAAAGAGTACTGTTTGACATACGAGGAACAACTCACGGGGGAAATAAATAAGGAAAAGTTCTTAAAGCGTACGTTTGAGTATGTAGATAGGTTCTTTGCTACGATTGAGGATGAACATAATGGAATTGTCCGCGAACGATTTAATTTAGTTAATGGTAAGCGACGCCGAACCGATTTTGTACGGATGAAAAATTGGGTTGGATACTGTCTAGATAAATCTATCTTTTCCACTACAAAAATAACAAAAAAGGACCAACCCGTTTGTATTTGGGCATTATCAAATTGGGCTAGTTATTACGAACGACGAAAGTTTCAGAATTTTAATTTTTACCCTAGCCTAGAACCACGTCCGTATTTCAATACGTTTAATGGGTTTGCGTACGAAGATAATGGAGAAGAAGTTGATATGGAAGTGATTAAACCTTGGCTGGATCACGTTAAGGAAATGATTTGCCGAAATAATGAACTAGTGTATAACCATCTAATTAAACACGTTGCGTCTATGATACAGTTTCCATGGATTCAATTAATGGTAGCATTATGTATAAGAGGAAGAGAAGGAGCTGGTAAAGGATTGTTTTTTAGTGTCATTCAAACGATTATGGGTGAATACAATGAGGAGTCGGTGCGAGGTGGTGCTTTCCGAACGGTTAAAAACCAAAGTGATGTATTCGGGCAATTTACATCTATTCTAGAAGGGGCTTGCTGCATATTTCTAGATGAGATGGTCTGGGGTGGAGATAAAAAAGCAGCTGGTACTCTAAAAGCATTGATTACAGAACGAACGTGCAAAATTGAATTCAAAGGATTTACTCCGTATACACAACGGGCTTTTCATAATATGCTTATGTCTACTAACTGCGAGTGGTTTATCCCTGCATCAGAAGAAGCTAGACGATTTTTTGTGTTAGAAATAGATGATAAATGGGCTGGTTCCAATACAGCAGAGAGTACAGCTTATTTTGATAAAGTAGCAAACGTCCCTATTCAAATGTTAGCCAATTATCTATATAGAGTAGATTTAACAGGATGGAATGCTAGAATTTTTCCTCTTACTAAAGCTCTATTAGACCAAAAGATAGAATCAATGGACCCAACTAGTCTGTGGGTGTTTGAAAAATTAAAAGATTCAGACTGGTACGATGAGCCAGTACCGAAATGGAATGTGTTTGAATCGTTTCTTGCTTGGGTAAAAAATTCAAATCAGTATAATACCAACGTATGCGATCGAGTATTCTGGAAACGATTAAAGGAATTTGGAGTAGAAGATAAACGTATTAGTATTGATAAAGAACAAGTGAGACATGCCGTATTTCTAAATCTGAAAGAGACACAATCCATATTCATTAAAAAGTATAGAATGGATGACAATTATTTTATAGAGAGGGAGTAGATAGAAAAAATAACAATTAATAGTAGTCAATCTAGAAATTTTGATTGACTACATCCTAAAATAGCACATTTCCGTGCTTGAATTTATTAGCTAAATATATACATAGTCAATGTAAATTTTGATTGACTATGTAGTACTATAATTCCTCCTTGGTCTCTCCTTGATAGTCAGTTAGTCAATGTAGTCAATCAAAATCACAAATCGGTACAGAAATTTGAAAATTATGCAAATTTTCTATGCATCACTTTTTCGAAACCGACCTAAAACACGTCATTGACTAGCTTTTGATTGACTATCCATACTACATTTGAGAGGTATACAATAAAAATGAAAAAATATTTAAACTCTTGATTAGAATGTACATCATGACTAACTCTATCTTGTCAAAGCTTATGGATATTGTACCTCAAGGTCAATTAATAGAACATTTTTGTACAGCAAAACGTATTTTTGATGATAAGGATGTAGACATCATAGAACTATTGAATAAATGGATTGATTTTCCAATTGGTAATAAAGTATCACGTCTAACCAATACAACAGGTATGGATATTTGTTCTCTTCGTGACCTAGTAAGTGTTCATAAAGGACGGTATGGAAACGGTGTATTTGCTAATCAGGATATTCCAGCTGGTAAAATTGTGACAATGTATCCCATTCACATATATGTTAAAAAACAAGCAAATCAATCGTTAGCACAATGTTATGGACAAGAAGAATGTGAATTTAATATGGACTATGTGTATAATCTGACTGATAAAATTTCATATCAAGGTAATCCTAAGCTACAGGAAAAAGGCTGGTTAGGACATCTTGTAAACGATGCATACCCATACGTAAAAGATTTAGAAAAGGGTGACGGTAAGGAACAGGTTAAATATCTTATCTATTCAAGTAGCTGTTCAAACTGTACCTTTGAAATATCAGGAGATTGGATTTATCTTCGTAGCACAACACCGATTAATTCAGGTTCAGAACTATTTGCTCCATATGGTCCTTCGTATTGGATAAAATCTCCTAAAAAAGAATCAATTGCAATACTATCAAACTATATTAAAACTCTTAGTGAAAATCAGCAACAATATGTAAAACAACTAATGGTAAAATTAGCATATTTCTAAATCTAAATATTTTGAGCGATATATACAAAAAAATAGATTTAAATATATTATCTTTATATATGTATATCAGAACATGCCACTGAAAGACTATCAAATCCGCGCGAACAAGAATTACCGAGAGCGACACAAGGAGATGCTAAATGAGAAGGCGCGGAATCATTATCACGAATGCCAAGAATACAAGGAAAAGAACTTTCACCGTTCTCATCTACGGAACGAGTATCTGAAAGGCGTAAGGATATTGTATCGTATCGACCCAACGATTTTTGCATAATAATTTTTATCTACGGTGTACATAAAAATGAAATTAACAAGCGGAACAACACTGGATAATTTAGCTATCCCAAACTCAAAAAACCTATCGCAGTTCTA
>CAYGZC010000034.1:0-2663 GCA_964354225.1 uncultured Chlorobiaceae bacterium
CAATCAACGAAGACCTCACAGTGCTTTGGGTTACCGACCACCGGCACCTGAAACAATACTACCTGTTCAGATGAACCAATTGGATCTGAACAAGGAATTAACTATTATTCCAATTGGTACATAAATTGGGGGCAGGTCACGGAAAAGGGATTGAAAAGTCCTTACAAACCACTTACAATAAACAAGACGGAAAAATAAGATGAAGCAAAGATTATTAGTAAGCGTGAGAGGAAAAGAAGAATCAGTAAATGCGATTACAGGTGGTGCACATATTGCCGATGTTGAGTATCCAGAATCAGCGCTTGGAACACCCTATCCACTTAATATATCATCAGTGAGAAAGGTTTTACAAAAACGTATCTTAGTGTCAACCAACATTGGCGAGGAACAATTAAAACGAAGCACTGCATGTCAAGCCGCTTTGGGGGTTGCCTTAGCTGGAGCTGACATTATCAAAGCTGGTTTAGCAGGATTAAAATACAATGATGCGGAATATTTAGGTAGATCAATTGTTAGAACCGTGAAAAAATGGTTTCCAAACAAACAAGTTATTCCAGCTTTCTTTGCAGATCCAAAACTTTCGAAGAAATTTAATCCACTGACTCAAGGACCACAATTAGCCAAAGTCATAAAAGCCGATGGTGTCTTGATCGATACTTTCAACAAAAAAAGAGGGAAATGCCTTCTTGATTATATATCTCTTAAAGAGATAGAGAAGTTTGCTAACGCATGTCATAAAAACCGACTTGAGGCTTGGATTGCAGGTTCTATCACAAAAGCTCAGCTTCCTAAACTATGGAAAACAGGGATCGATGTCGTTTGTGTTAGATCGGCAGCGTGTGAAGGGCGAGGAAGATTTGGCAAAGTAAGTTCAAAAATTGTTGCTGAACTTGTTGCTACCATACCCACTTAGATCGAATCATATACTAATTGCCCACCTTGTTAAGTGTAAATTACTTATACACCTCTCTCCGGTGATTAATCATCAAAATATAAATCGTGTTCTTCGCTGTTACATTCTTTACGGTATATCCCTCTTCCTCAATCTCCAGCCCGCTATGCCAATACTCGCAATAATCAATCCCATCAGAACAATAACCGAGATTGGCTTTAGCTCACCGTTAACCAATATCTTCTGCGGCGAGTAGTACGTGTGCACCGTGTACGGCAGGAGGAATGCAGCTTTAGTCCAGAGTTGCGCGATTACTTGTACGAAATACGAAACAAGCGCCAGCAGAAAACCGATAAACGCTACACGCCCGGCTTCCCGACCGAAAACGGAAAACATAAGTGTGATTCCAAACCATGTACTGTGAAGCAAGAAAAAGTTGAATGCAACCTTGAATAGAATTATCCATTCTATCGGCGCGAGTGAATAAACGTGAATACCGAGGAGTATGCCGCACATGCCAATCAAACTCAGAAGAGCAATTGACGTCAGCGCAAACAGTACATGTCCAGTAAAATAATTTAATCGTGAAATCGGCTGACTTAAAAGCAACTCCATCGCGCCGCTCTCAATTTCACCTGCAACCGCACGTGAAGCGAAAACAAGCGCAATCGCAGTCCCGAGGGCTAACGCAATCGGGTGGTTCCATCCGAACGCAAGCAGACCTTTTTGATTCAGTCCTCCGAAGAATTGCTGCTCGATGAGCGCCCGCATGAAAGGAGGAATATTCTTCATTGATTCATTCAGGATTCCGGGAATATCAATCATGGCGACGATGCCACAGATCAAGAATTGTAAACCGGCAAGCAAGAACATATTAATGCAAAGGAATATTCCGTGCCGCCACACCAAGTGTTTGATTAGGTTAATCAACGGCATTCCCTCCATTATTCTGGTAATGCGAAAGGAAAACATCCTCCAGTTCCGGCTCAGGGAAAATAAAACTCTCTACTTCAGTTTGAGCGATGGTTCGAAGAATTGGGTTCACATCACCACGAATCCATAGAGTAACTTCATTACCTATTATCTGAGAGCGAGTCACACCCGGCACACCTGCTAAATCGCCGGGGACAGATCCTCGGAAGCGAACCTGAAGACGACGAACCATTTTACTTCTGAGGTTCTCTATTGATTCAACGGCGACAAGCTCACCCGCACGCAGGATCGCGACTCGGCTGCATACGGCTTCGACTTCTGACAAAACATGTGAAGAGAAAAATACGGTTCGTCCATTTCGTGCGCGGTCGAGGATAATCTCGCGGAAGGATTTCTGCACCAGCGGATCGAGTCCTGTTGTCGGTTCATCAAGCAACAGAAGTTTCGGATCATGTTGCATCGCGATGACTAGTCCAAGTTTTTGCTTCGTACCGTGAGAGAGAAACTTTACTTTGCGTTTTAAATCAGACGGTTGAACATCGAATGCTTTTAGAAGTTGTTCTCGTAAGACGGGCAGTTTTTGTGGGTGGAATCGCTGGAAGTAATCGATAAGAGCATAACCGGTCATGTTGCCGTACAAGTGAAACTCACCAGGTAAATAACCAATATCGTTTCGTATTGCCGCGTTTCGTTGATTATTCTTGAATAGTTGTACGCTACCGTGTGAAGCGGAAACAAGTCCCATAATAATTCTGAGCGTTGTTGTTTTCCCCGCTCCGTTCGGACCCAAGTAACCGAAAACCTCACCTTCATCAACTGTAAAGCTAACATCATGAAG
>CAYGZC010000035.1:0-4154 GCA_964354225.1 uncultured Chlorobiaceae bacterium
TGCGCAGAATCTGATGGCAGCGCTCACAAGCAAATAGTTGACAGGAAAATGGAGTGCTGCGGGGAAAACAAATGTGGTGCCCCCAAGGGAATTCGAATCCCTGTCGCGAGCTTGAAAGGCTCGTGTCCTAGGCCTCTAGACGATGGGGGCGAGGATAATTTCCAATTTTAAGATTGACGATTTAAGGATTGATCACATCTCTAATAATTTATCAATTTAAAAATCGTCAATCGAAGATATTCGGGGGTGTCCAGTGGGACTTGAACCCACGACCTCCAGGGCCACAACCTGGCGTTCTAACCAAACTGAACTATGGACACCATGAAAATTGAGTATTAAGATAGTCAAAATCTGCAAGATAATCAAGGATTTATCGTGGTATAACGAAAAATGGAGTACTCTAAATACTTTTTTAAAATGAATAATCGAAGTGACGCAAAGATATTTATTTTTCGGAAAACCGTACTGGTTGAAAAGCATGGACCTGTTCAGAGGCGGTTTTCAATGAGTGTAAATTGATGCTTAATTTAGATGCTGCATGATTTACCTTGTGTTCAACCTCCAACAACTCTAATTTAATGTACGCGCAAATTTCTGCAAAGAAGTGTTTTGTCTTGGTCGCGTGGAAATGTAAAAAATCGCTTTACTTACTCAAGGAAAATCTTGCGATTCGGAAAGGTGCTGTATTTCAGAAGGGTTGTAGGATTGTTACACTACAAATTATTTAACTTCTATCCTTAAGGTAATCTTGATAGATTTTCAATGTGTTTTGAACATAAGTAATCGTTTGCCGCCAACTACCAAAATAGCCGTTTGGTGGTTTTCCATCATCCCAAACCGATTGGTGTAATGAATAGTATCTTTTTGAAAGAAGGGGTAATACTTTTTGAATAGCTGACCATTTGCTTGGATTCTCACCCATGTAAGCTGCAAGTTCCTGTGCATCATAGATACGAGAAGGACCGGCATTATATGCAGCAAGAGTTAAACTTAATTGATCTTCTCTACTAGTCTGGTTAAATAATTCGGATAGCTTTGCAAAATAAAATATACCGCTTTTAATATTCCCTTCCGATATCGTTGATTCTTTTAGATCGAGATTTTCGGCAACCTCTGCGCTTGTTACGGGCATCAATTGCATCAATCCAGTTGCTCCTCGACTGCTCTGGGCTTCGTTATCAAATTGTGATTCTTGTTCGATGATTGCCAAGATCAATCGATAATCGATATCATATTCTGAAGAATATTCCTTAATTAAGTTGATCTCCTCATCGGTGAGTTTTTTACGCAGCAAGAGATTCTGTTCATCTGTAAGCACAAACGATGCCGTAGGTTGTGCATTCAGCATAGATCCGTAATTCACCAATCTTAAGGGTGTTAAGTCCTGAACGTTGATAATTAGTAAAAAAATTATAACTACCGACCACGCAATTATTTTATGTAATACTTGCTTCAAATGATAACTTCACTGATATGATTATAACTAATATACCACTTTATCATATCAACATCAACCGTTAAAAGAAAAGGTGGGACTATTTTACCCGTTTTTTTTCGATATCAGAAATTTTATCCAATCTTTTTTGATGCCGTCCACCGCTGAAGGGTGTTTCTAACCAAACTTTTGTAATCGATTTGGCTGATTCGGCACCGAGAGTTTTTCCACCCAACGTCAGTACGTTTGCGTTGTTGTGTTCACGACTGCTTCGTGCTGAATATTCATCGAAGCAACAAGCAGCACGGATTCCCTCTATTTTATTTGCAACAATTGCAGATGCAAGACCCACACTATCAATCATTATTCCTCTTGATGCCCCGCCTGTTGAAATTATACTTGCAACTGCATAAGCAAAGTCTGGGTAATCACAACTTTCTTCACTGTTTGTCCCTAGATCAAGGACGTTAAAAGCAAGACTTTGTAGAAAGGGTTTCAATACCTCTTTTAGAGCAAAACCGCCGTGATCGCTGCCGATTGCTATTGTTTCGTTCGTACCTATAGGCACGATCTGTTTCGAGCTAAGTAAAGTTTGTGGCGGTTTTGTTTCATTGCTAATTTCGATTCGCACATTTAACTGCTTTGCTCTATCTTTTGCAGCATCAGTAACGATTGCTCCCTGCTCGCTGAAAACAACTCTCTCCGAATTTTTAACGGCATCGAGAATTGTTTGTTCGGATATAAGTATCTTAGCCATATTCTTACGTGACCTTTATGGTTTTTTTGAACTTGAATCACCAAGCTCGATAACTTCTAATTTAACTTTTCCAGTCCCTGAACCGATAAGCTCCAGAGATTTTGCCGCTGCAAGTGAGAGATCAATAATCCGATCATCCTTGAATGGTCCTCTATCATTAATCCTCACTATAACTGATTTTCTATTCCCCGGATTTGTTACACGAACACGTGAATTAAATGGAAGCGTTCGATGGGCAGCAGTCATTTGATACATATCGTATGTTTCACCGTTCGATGTTTGTCTGCCATTGAACTCATCAGCATAGTAAGAGGCTATACCCTCTTCGACTGTTGAATAAGTTTCATCGGTTTCTCGAATAAATTTCTCAGATGTGAACCGAGGAGATGCAACACATCCAGTAAGTAAAAAGCTGCAAACCAAAAGCCCGGTGCAATATGAAAAATTCCGAATCAAAGAAAATCCACCTTTTGTTTTCGTCTCAGATAATCCACTACCTCCTTGACATCCTGAGATTCTCCCTGTTTACAAACTAAAACAGAATCGTCGGTCGCAATTATGATTAGATTATCTACTCCGATAGTCGCAACGAATTTATCACCTGCATGAACCAAAGTATTCTTTGTATTCTGAAGGAACGTTTGCCCGGTTACGGAATTCCCTTCATCATCTTTACCGGAAATCCGATAGACTTCATCCCATGATCCAACATCACTCCATCCAAAATTTCCTTTGATCACGTACACTTCCTTTGCCTTTTCCATCACACCATAGTCAATCGATATTCCTCGAATCGTTCGATAGGTTGTCTCCACGATACTATCATACTTCTCACTACCAATAGCACTATCAATTTTGATAAGCTCTGCATTCATCTCTGGTAAATGATTTTCAATCTCACGCATAATTGCATCAACACGCCAAATAAACATACCGCTGTTCCATAAAAAATCTCCGCTTACAAGAAACTGCTGTGCTACGGTGAGGTTCGGTTTTTCGGCAAATGTTTTTACTTTGAACACACCTCGGGCAAAATATGGATTCGTGCTATTGTCTTCATCAACTACTTGAATATATCCATATCCTGTCTCGGGGCGAGTTGGCTGAATGCCCACGGTAATCAGCTTACCCGATTCATACGCAACCCAAATGGCAAGACGAAGAACACGCCGGAACTCCTCTTCATCGTGCATGATATGATCTGATGGAAGCACAACCATTACTGCTTCGGGATCCATCCTCCGAACAAATAAACCAGCGAGTCCGATGCAAGGAGCAGTATTACGACCAAGCGGCTCAGTGATTATGTTTTCGTCAGGAACATAAGGCAGTTGTTTGATGATGCTTGGTTTCTGGATTTTGCTTGTGACAATAAGAATATTTCTCGGTTCAATGAGATCACTGATTCTCTTTACCGTATTCTGAATCATTGTACCTTTATCAACGATCTCAAGTAATTGTTTAGGAGTTTTTTCCCGGCTGCGGGGCCAAAACCTTGTTCCAACACCACCAGCCATAATCACTGCATAAACATTCGGCATGTGCAATCAATCCTTCATCTAATGAATAAATATTCTCGGCACCCGAGCAGCTATACCTGTTAATACTTCGTAGGGAACTGTGCCAAGTTTATTAGATAGCTCCCACACTGCAATATTTTGATCCCCATATTTCCCAAGCAGAACTACATCATCACCAACATGAACATTCGCTTCAAATCCAACATCGACCATAATCTGATCCATGCAAACAATTCCTACGACAGGGAATCGATTGCCGTGAATCAAAACTTCACTCTTATTACTCAATCCTCGACTATATCCATCACCATAACCGATTGGCACGGTTGCAATCCGGGATTTTATTGATGTGAAATATTTTCTTCCATAACTTATACTTGTGTTCGGTGCTACTTCTTTTATGAATACAACATGAGACTTCAACGTGAGGATGGGCTGAAGA
>CAYGZC010000036.1:0-5560 GCA_964354225.1 uncultured Chlorobiaceae bacterium
AGGGTGGTTCCAAAAACTCAGTAAAAGAGAGGGAAAAAATAGTTACATTGAAAATCCATAATTCAAAAGACATTCAACCACTCAGGAATTAGCAATGAAGAAACGAGAATCAGGATTATTTGATGAAGCAGACCGATTAGCCCGTATCAGTCAATTAGGGGATCCGTTAGAGAAATTACGAACGGCAATTGATTGGACTATCTTTGCTTCTGTGCTGAACAAAGCGATGTATCGGGAGCCGAAGGGTCCCGGAGGATGTCCACCCTATGACTATGTAATGATGTTTAAGATTCTCATTTTACAGGAATATTTCGGACTGAGTGATGGACAAGCAGAATTTCAAATTACGGATCGATTTAGTTTTATGCGGTTCTTAGAGCTTCGTAGCTGTGATCAGGTTCCCGATCAAAATACGATTTGGAATTTTCGAGAACAACTCAACGCGGAGGATGTGGTCAAGAAATTGTTTCTCCGATTTCATCGAGAATTAAAGAATCATGGTATGATCGTGAACAAAGGAAAAATTATTGATGCGAGTATTGTAGAAGTCCCCGTACAACACAATACCAGAGAAGAAAACACCGAGATTAAGGAAGGACGCACCCCATCGGAGTGGGAAGAAGAACCGTCAAAATTAAGCCATAAAGACACCGATGCGCGATGGCTCACCAAGAATGGGGAAGATTTCTATGGATATAAAAACACAATCAAGATTGACCGGAAGAAAAAATTTATTGATGAGTACACCGTCTGCGATGCCGCCACGCACGATAGTATCCCAGGAAAGAACGTGTTGACAAAGAGAGATACAGGGCAACCCTTATATGGAGATGGCGCGTTCACGGGAAAAGCGTTCGAGAAAGCGGTTGCTCGGTGTGGCATGATTAATCGTATTCATGAAAAAGGTTATCGAGGTCACCCGCTCACCGAGCGACAGAAACAACGCAACACAAAAAAAAGCAAGGTGCGAGCGCGAGTTGAACATGTCTTTGGATTCCTGAAACAGGTAACCGGAGGGGTGATCATTCGCACGGTGGGACTGGCGAGAGCTAAAATCAAAATTGGATTACAGAATCTCACCTATAATTTGTTCCGATATACCTTGTATGTGAAGCAGCCGAGGGCGTAATGTGTCTCTTGACGACGATAGGTCATCAAAGTTCTTTCAACAGCATAAAAAAAGATTCACGGGCAACAGTTTCATCCCTTTGAACTAAAATAATCTCTACTCGGAATTATCATCATGCTAAATCATAGTTTTTGGAACTACCTCTTATTACATTCACGTCGGTAATGTTAGCATTTAATATATTCGGGGACATAGAGCTTTTCGTAGGAACTGTTCCATCACCAAAATGTCCGTACGCTTTAGTGCGATATTCTTTCCCTTCCTGATAAATTACCTGACTAGGTGTTTTGAGCTCACCACATCTTAGATTGTAGACTTTAATCCCAGAAAAATCGAGGTTGATAAGATTGGTTTTCACTATTTCTGAATTTGTAATATGTCCCGTGTTAAACTCTAACATATGATTCTGATCTTGATGAGTTTTAAACCATTCAATCGTTTGCTCATAAGTCTGAACCGGCTTAGGATCTTTTTCTCCCTTCTTTTGAATTTGTAACCATTTTTCTGAATTAGTATATATTGAATTTGGTATTAATTCATAAGTAGATGCCATATTGCGAGCAAGTTGTTTTACTTGTTTAGAATCTAAAATCATATCAATGCTAGATCCTCTGTTGCCAGAGGCGGCTACATAAGCAATGATAGGAGCTCCGTTGTGAGGAACGGCCAAAAAAGTAACAGTACGTATTTTCGTATTATCGATAATTCCCACACATATTTTTGTTAACAATCCACCCATGCTATGGGCTACGATATCAACATTGTCTGCAGAAGTCCTCTGTAATACAAAATTAACAAAATTCGCAAGATCATCCCCTAATGTTACAATACTATGACGCCAATCGTATGGATAAATATAGAGGTCTTCTCCTTCAGTTCCATCAAAATCAAAATCATCCAACAAATAATTTCCATTTTGAAATTTATCGACTAGTTTCCTATATGAGCCCAGTGGCCCCGGATTGATTATTGGAGTTAGAATTATACCAATCGGAAATATTACCCAGACGTTAAAGTTTAATTCGTTATTAATAGAGAGTGAACCATCACCCCTGATGGGTGCTACTTTAACATTTGGATTAATACTCACCCCATTATCATTAAGATAGAGCGAACTTATGTCAATCGTGGATGGCCACAGAATAGGGCTTGGAATCCAAACTCTTTCGTTTCCAGAAAGGTTATCGTCAGCGCTGTTGAATAATGCAGAACTCATAATCCCAGGTACAATAATTACAGGAGTGTGTATTATATTAAATTTTTCATCACTTATATCATAAGTATTTACATTAAGAACATCAGAAATTTTTATCTTGCAATTCCGTGAAATTATATTTGGTACATTATAAATAAAACTCCCTGTTGATGCTGACGTACTAGAGACAATTGGCGGAGATAGCCAAGTATTGCCATTATCCGTACTTAACTCAATCATCACATTATCAACACCCGTTGCATTCCATGTAATGTTCTTCTCGGTCCCAACAACCCAGTTTTCTCCACCATTCGGTGATGAGACTGTGATTGAAGGCATAGGATCAATATTAATTATTGGTGACCATGATGGTGACTGGTCATCTGCAACGTTGTCTGTAATTCTGATAAGGTTGGTACCATCTGAGTTCATAACATATATTTCGTAGTTACCATCAAATCTATCAGTGGATAAAACTATCTTTGTTCCATCGGGAGACCAAGATCCCGGATTGGGGCTAACACAACAGCCAACATTGAGTAATATTGTTTTATTTGTGCCGTCGGCATTCATCAAACGAATTGCGCCTGTAGCTGCATATGCAATTTTATTTCCATCTGGTGACCAGCAAGGAGAACCAGCCCATTCTCCGCTTGTTAATTGTACCGTATTAGATCCATCATTATTCATAACCCATATGTCAGCTGTACCACTTCGCCATGAACTGAACACAATCTTCATTCCGTCCGGAGACCATTTGGCTCCACCGTCGTGATTATCAGGATTGTTCGTGATATTTACAGGATTCGTTCCATCAATGTTCATTACATAGATTTCATACTGTCCATCACGGTTTGATCCAAAGACGATTTTTGATCCGTCGGGGGACCATGAAGGAGCGCCATCCACTACCGCATTGTCAGTTAATCTTGTTTGATTTGTGCCGTCAGAGTTCATTACATATATCTCAGAGTTCCCGTCGCGATTTGATTCGAACAATATCTTATGACCATCCGGTGACCAACTTGGGCTTCCATCGTCAGAATCATTATAGGTCAACCGTTGTAACCCAGTCCCATCAGGATTCATTGTATAAATTTCATAATTCCCGTCTCGATTTGACATAAACACAATTCTGCTTTGAAGATTAAACTCCCACGGTTCCCGTGCTTTGTTGGAGATGCGGACTTCATCAATTAATCCATCAAGATATCTTTCATTATTCGATTTATTTGCACCTAAATATGTATTCGCAAGAATTTGGCTTCCCAAATTGTATGTTGTTGCGGCATCCAAGACGCCATTTATAAACAACTTTGCTGTATTACCATCGTACGTTCCTGCAACATGGTACCATACTCCGGTCGATAGTTTAGTATTAGACGCTAAACCTAAATATTGCCCATTTAATGGATACATGTAGAACACAACAGATCGGTTTGTTTCAATGTAAAGTGCTGGTGAAACGCCATAATATCCGCTCGGGAAATCACCGTAGTTGATTAAATGCATTACATCAGTGAACGAATGTACCAAGCAGTAAAGTTCAAAAGTAAAGGCATTGTTTGGATTTGTTGGGATGCAAGTAACTTTGATATAATCGGAGCTACCGTTGAAGTCTCTTGCATTCCCAAACTTCCCATCCACAATCGTTGTGCCTGTCGCAATACCGTCATTACCGTTGCCGCTTGCATCGGAAATAGTCGAGCCGCTAGTCTCGTTGAAGTGGTACAATGCAACGGTATTAGCATCGGGTGTGTACTCTTGAGCAAGTGTAAAGCTTGAGCAAAGTAAAAATGTGGCGCAAAGCGCCAAAGCGCTCACAAAATTAAAAAGTAAAAAATGTTTCATTGAAACCTCCAGGTTTGTTGTTGGTTATGGATCGTTCATTTACGTTTGTCAAATAAGATTCTTTAGCTCATCAATCTTTAGATTAGCTTGCTCTTGAATTTCTTAATGATTTCTTCCGCTTAGAAGCATCTAATATAGTCACTCCTACAAGCTTATCTTTCCTATAACGAAGCAAAATACCATTGTCAAGCATTTCAGAATCGGTGGCTTTCTGAGGTCTTTTAAAATTAATGTACAACACATCTGCATTTTTATCGTAATCTATCCATATTCTCTCATAGGGAAATTGAAGAAGATGTGGTGTGATATGTGAAACCTCACCTAAGATATTTTTTTGAACTATTTCCTTTGCCATAATATTTCTTCCTTAGATAAACGAATCTTTGTGCTAAAATATGCTGTGATTACGAAACCTTCCTTTTTACTTAACTCTTTGTATACTACTGCTAAAAACTTATATTTTTTTATCTCTTTTAATGCTATCTTTACATCTCGATAACCTTGAATAATATAATCCGGTTCCTCGATAGTAGCAAGTATCTCATCATAATAACCTGCAAGGTCATCATGGTTTTCAACGATGTGGATCCACCGTTCATCGGTCAACCGTATAGACACATTATTTTTGGAGTGCGCAATTTCTACCATATTGTTTTCGAATCATTAAGTCATTTTGAGGGCTGGCGAGCTTCTCAACTTATTGAAATAGTACAGCGCATCGCTTTAATAGCATCTTTTTCAGAAAATGTTTTGCTCAAATTGAGACCTCTAACTCGCGGATCCGTGCTGTCGGCTTTGATCGAATCTGGTTGAGTTTTTCAAGACCCTCAAGATATGTTTGTATAGCTTCTTTTGCGTTTGTCAGCGCTTCTTCTTCAGTGTCACCCTGTGTGTAACATCCATCGAGAGCTGGTACTGTAACATTAAATCCACCTTCTTTAGCGGGTTCCAATACTATTGTAAATTTCATTGCAATGCCTTTCGATATGATCTGAATAGAATTTAATCTTTTATAACTAGAAGAACAAATAGCGTTTCATATAATAAAACATACATTATTAAATGGTAAAATGCGCCGGTATTAGCATTGGTCACGTACTCTTAAATGATAACGCTACTTTGTATAAAAGCAAAAACAGTTAGTAAGAATGTAATCCTTCTCATGGTAGATCCCTTCCAGATATTGATAGTAAAAATAGCCCCACGATTTATCGTGGGGATAAAAAACCAATGAACAAATCGGGCTTCAGCCCATATTTATAAGGGTTGAAACCCTCTATTTGCGGGTTTATTGTTACCCCGAACTAAAGTTCGGGGCTAATCAAATTCAGAAAAAGAGCATGAAAAAAAGATGCCTAATATCAGTTTTATTATTCTTCCTTCGC
>CAYGZC010000037.1:0-11791 GCA_964354225.1 uncultured Chlorobiaceae bacterium
GTCTTCGCAAACGGATTTTTTGTTGCGGCTGAGTTTGCTATTGTAAAGGTGCGGCTTACTCAAATTGAGTTAAAAATACAAAAAGGTCATCGCCGTGCAATCCTGGCAAAACACATCGTCGATCATCTCGATGCGTACCTTTCTGCCACGCAACTTGGTATCACTTTATCTACACTTGGCTTGGGCTGGGTTGGTGAGCCGCTCCTTGCCGATATGCTGATCCAACCGCTTGGTGTAATTGGCGTAATGGATATAAACACAGTTCATGCAATATCATTCATCATTAGTTTTGGCATTCTTACATTTCTGCAAATAATACTTGGTGAATTAATGCCGCGGTATCTTGCCATTCAATATCCGGAAGCGATGTCGATGCTTGTGTCTGTTCCGCTACAATTGTTCTATAAGATTTTCAAACCTTTTATCTGGGTTCTTACCGGGACAGCTAACTTTCTTCTACGAGCAATCGGTATTACACCTACGAAGGTAGGCGAAATAGTTCATTCGCCTGAAGAATTAGAACTTATTGTTGCCCAGGGTGTTAAGAGCGGGGGACTCAATAAAACAGAGCAAGAGCTGATCTCGAGCATATTTGAGTTCTCAACTACAACGGCAAAAGAGATAATGATTCCACGTACAGATGTTGTTGCAATAAAATTCGATACACCCCGTGATCGACTAATTCAAATCGTAACTGAAGAGGGTTATTCGCGTATGCCAGTGTACAAAGATTCTATCGATAATATCATCGGATTGATTTATACAAAGGATTTGATCAGTTTGCTGGAGCATCGTGACCTAATTGTATTGCAGGATATAATTCGCCCTGCTTACTTTGTTCCGGATGCAATCAAGATCAGTAAATTGATGAAAGAACTCCAGGATCGGAAAATGCACATGGCAATTGTTGTGGATGAGTTCGGCGGTACGCAAGGGATTGTTACTATGGAAGATATCCTTGAAGAGATTGTTGGCGAGATTCATGATGAGTACGATGAAGTATTGAAAGATGTTGAGCAGTCAACCGATGGCTCGGCATTAGTTAACGCGCGGATGAATATTAACGACTTCAATGAAAAGTTTGAAGGAGAAATTCCAGAAGATCCGGAATATGAAACCCTCAATGGTTTTCTCTCTAAAATTACAGGTCATATACCTGAAATGAATGAAGATATCCATTACAATAATTTGCAGTTCACTGTTATTAAGAAAAGCCAGCGCCGGATCAGGCAGGTAAAGGTGAAGAAAATATTATCTCCTTCACAATCAAAATAATATCGATGTACCTTTACATATCTATCCGTCTCGCGCTTATAAATTCCTAATATTTTACGATGATCATAATGAATAAAGAAAAAATCTCATATAATATTCTCCTGCTCGGCATTATAGCGATTCCCTTTGATATTGTTTGGGAAATAAGTGTAGTTCGGATAACGATATCAGAAATAATATTATCGCTCGGAATACTGTTAACTTTGATTGATTTGATCAAATACCCGGAGAAGTTAATAAATAAAAAGTATTTCATACCCGTAATAGTATTTATTGGTGTGTGTGCTTTTAGCATAATAGAAGCACATAATAAATGGGTTGCAATACGTGAAACTTTGCAATTCGTTTGGATGTCCGGACTTTTTCTCTACATCTTCAATGAGAGCCAGAAACGTGTTATCTCTTACCCTGTTATTACAATTCTTATTGTGACATCGGCCTTAGTATCGCTAGTTGGTATATATCAGTATTTCTTCATCCGTGAGCCGATTCATTTTCTCATCACAGCAACCCGGCTGAGGGCACATGGCTTTTATGCCCAGCCGAATGCACTGGGCGGATTTCTGAGTGGGATAATTCCTCTACTGTTTGGCTTGTATTTTATTTCTTTTCTCGGTTCTGAAACAGCGGGTGCCGATAGATGGATAAAAAGATTTCTCAATAATAGGAATGTAATCTTAAATAGGAATGTAATCTTACTTGCTTTATTTATAATCTCTGCCGGTTTAATGGTTACGTATTCACGATCAAGTTGGATTGGTTTGTTCGGCGGGATTATTGTACTCGTGTATATTCTTAGGAAAAAAATATCATGGAAACGGTATATAATTCCCGTCGGTATTATTGGGCTTCTAACAGCATTGCTTCTTGTTGACATTTCTCATTCAAATCGCGATGCTAAAGAATCTATCATTGATAATCTTATCGTTGATCGCGGTTTTTCGAACTCCCAGCGTTCGATGCTCATAGCGGCAGCGGTTTCGATGTTGCACGATTATCCTATCGGCGGTATTGGAATCGGAAATTTTCAATCACGCTTGCCTGAGTATGCATCTACCGAACTTACTGAATCGATGCTAGTGGATTATAACGATTCCACCAAAAAGTGGTTTATCAATCACAACAAGCCGATAGATGTTGAGCTTGTCCATAATATGTTTCTCCAAGTAGTTGTTGAAATCGGAATCATAGGATTAACGGTATTCCTCTGGGTTTTGTTCATATTTTACCGCGAAGCAATCAGAAGAATTATGACGGCTCAGTCCTCGGAAGATCGCTTTATCCGGGCGGCGATGATTGCAAGCACTAGTGCCATTCTGATAGGTGGAATTTTCGGTTGGCCCTTTTCTCACGGCATTCAGGAGGTTATGATCATAAACATGGCGCTCAGTGTTAGTCGGTGGAGCTAAACGGTATCCCAGTGGCATCCGGCAATCTTTTCTCAATCATTAAAAATACTTCAGCCACCGTTATCATACGCGGATTATTCGGCGTTGTACGGATTGTCATTCTTCTTCTCATCGCCCGGAAGTTTGGTCCGATTGAGTTTGGCTATATCTCTCTGGCTGTCCCCTTCATCGAGATATTCAAAGTCGCAGCCGACCTCGGTATCGATACCGTTAGCATCAAGCGGATTGCAGTGGATGAGAGGGGAGCGGAAAATTTTTTAAATAACATCCTCGCTATCAAAGTTCTCCTCTCGACCATTTCCATTCTCGTTGCACCGATATTGTTCTATCTGATTTATCGGAATGTACGGAGCATAGAAATTTTATTTGTTGTAGCTTCTTCTATTTTCACCGGCTTATTGATCAATGCATTCAACAGTTACTTCCAGGCAAAACTATCGATGATGAAGATCGTTATGAGCAATGTAATTGGAGTAACTATATATGGATTGCTTACTCTCGCCGGTATGGTTTTAGATGTGCCTTTGATAATTTTGGTTGCGGCGATTCCGATAAGCGAATTTGTTACACTATACATGATAACGCGTTTATATTCAACACAGCACCCTGTTCATTTAGAATTCGATTTTCCACTCATTCGCTCGACGCTGAAAGAAAGTATATATGTCGGTATCAGCGGTATTATTGTTGTCATCTATCTTCGGCTCGACGGTTTGATGATCGGTTCATATCTTGGAGAAGGAGCTGTCGGAGAGTATGCCGTTGCCTCGCGGATCGTTGAACCATTTCTATTGATTTTTTCTTCATTGTCTATCGCCCTTTATGCATCTCTCTCCGGCTTATGGAGTGGAGATAACACTAAGGAAGCAAGAAAAACAATTATTCGCGTGATGGTTCCTGCGGCTGGAATTGCAATTGTCGGCGCCTTGGTATTATCTTTATTCGTACCTTCGTTAGTAGCGAAGATATGGAAGGGATATGAAAATTCGGGCGCTGTTTTACAAGTTTTAGGTTGGTCGTTGATCTTCAAAGCTGTGAACATGCAGCTTACAGCAATCATGAATTCTTTAGGGAAATTTCGTATCATTACTATAATTGCATCGATAAATTTAGTGATGTGTGTTGTATTTAATATTATTTTTCTTCAGAAGTTCGGGATTCGCGGCGGGGCGATGACCGTCGTTTTGGTTGAGGGAGTTAACATGATCAGCCAGTTCATTTGTGTTTCTTATTTAATGAATAATTTCATCGGTAAGAGGTTGAGAGAATGGCAGAACAAATTCAAACACCAATAGAAGATCGGGTACTTTATAATTGGGGTACCGAAGAATTGACGCTACACCATCAGATGAAATATCTGCGGCATTTTCAAAATGCACCCGGCAAAGTTTTGGAAATCGGATGCGGACACGGCATTATGTTGGGTCGTTTCAAGGATGCTGGTATTGATGCATACGGTCTCGATCTCTCGGACGAAGCTGTTAAAGTTTGCAGAGCAAAAAATTTAGAGGCAGTTTCCGGTGAAGTTATTTCCCACTTAAAAAATCTTCAGGCAAATTCATTAGGTGGCATTTTCTGTGCTCATGTGATCGAACATCTCGACCCCACTGGTGCATTTGAGCTAATCAGTGAGAGTTTTCGTGTATTAAAGAAGGGAAGTAAAATCATTTTCATAACCCCTAATGCTAAAGACCTGCGGACCACCGAGCGGTTTTGGCTAGACATTACACATGTCCGTCCATATCCGGAAAAGTTGATGGAGTTTCTGTTACTCCGTCAAGGGTTTGCTGGTGTGCAGACTTTTACCGATGAAGAACCAAGCAAAAATATTTTAGAGAAAATAGCGAAGAAGTTTTTGCGTCTCTGGTTTATGGGTTATATTTTTACCGGTGATTTAGTGGTTATCGCTAAAAGATGAAACATTATCAACCAATGAATTCTTTTTTGACAAGTTGCCCTGCGGAGAGAAATTATAGATGCGCATATTGATGATCTCAAAAGCACTTGTTGTCGGTGCTTACCATAGGAAGATCTCAGAGATAGCGGCTCTCGGGATGAAGATCGACCTTCTCATCCCAATGACGTGGGGAGGTCAAAAACCGGAAATTACAAAAGCCGCCGATTACACAATACATCAGCTGCCGATTTCCTTTAGTGGAAAGAATCATTTCCATTTTTATCACGGAATATCAACGCTCATCGATTCTATCTCTCCCGATATCTTGCACATCGATGAAGAGCCGTACAGTCTTGTGACTTACCAAGCGATGAGGATTGCAAAAAAGAAGAATATCAATACATTGTTTTTCACATGGCAGAATATTTTTAAGAATTATCCTTTTCCGTTCTCTGCAATCGAACAATATTCATATCATGTTACCAGTTGTGCTGTTGCAGGAAATCAGGAAGCTAAAGAAACAATGCAGAAAAAAGGTTTCTCGAAAGAGATTTTCGTAATTGCACAGTTTGGGGTTGATCCAAATCTTTTTTTCAAACAGGATGATTTTACTCTTAAAGAAAAATTATTTGGCTCTACTGAAGTCCGTGTAATTGGTTATGTCGGTAGACTTGTTGAAGAGAAGGGAATACTTACACTTCTCGAAGCATTTGCGGTGCTGCCGAAAGATTACAGATTGCTTGTGGTCGGCAGCGGTCCGATGAAGGGGATAGTCCAAAAAAGAATAAGTGATCTTTTGATGGAAGAACGGGTGATTATCGTCGATAGTATTGCCTCGGAAAATGTGCCTCTTTATCTCAACTGTCTCGATTGTCTCGTGCTTCCATCATTAACGAGATCAAATTGGAAAGAACAATTTGGACGGATCCTCATCGAAGCCATGGCATGTGAGGTCCCTGTTATCGGATCTGATTCAGGCGAAATACCGGGTGTGGTTGGCGATGCCGGGATGATCTTCAGGGAAGGGGATGTCTCCGATCTACGAGAAAAGATAAACAAATTGCTGAGAGATTCTTCGATGATTAAAGAATTTCAGAAGAGGGGACGAGCGCGTGTGCTTGAAAAATATACTCAGAAGCATATAGCTGAACAGACACTCGAAGTTTATGAACACATTCTTCGGCTGAGGAAGTAGTGAAAATCGGTTTTAATGCCCAAATCGTTTCAGGCTCGGATGCCGGCGTTGCAACTTATGCAAAAAATCTGATCAAACATCTTATAGCCGAAAATAAAAATCACGATTTAATCTTTTTCGGCTCTCCTGAATACCTCAATTTAACCGATGCTCCAAGAACACATTTAATTTCGACTTCTCCTATTGTCAATGGGGGATGGAAAAGAATACTCTGGGAACAATTTGTGCTTCCATCGAAAGCCAAGCGAAGTAATATCGATGTCATGTTCTATCCTGATCACACAGCTTCAGTTTTTCGAAAACCTTTTCCAAGCATTATAACCATTCATGATCTTGCATTCTTAGCGATGCCCGAGACATTTCCACTTGGAAAGAGATTTTATAAATCGCTTGCGGTGCGGCGATCTATCCGGAAAGCCGATAAGATAATCGTTGTCTCCCACGCAACAAAAGAAGAGTGCATTAGAGTGCTCAATGTACCCAAAGAAAAAATCAAGGTGATCTATAATGGGATTGATTCAAATTTTAAAAAAATAAACTCACTTGATATTATCGACAATGCAAGGAGAAAATTTGGGCTGTTCAGGAAATTCATTTTGTTTGTCGGGACACTGGAACCGAGAAAGAATATTATCCGTCTGATTAGGGCTTTTCACCAAATGCGGACATCGGTTCACGTTGAGCACGAATTGGTAATTGCAGGAAAGAAGGGATGGCTGTATTCCGGAATTTTTGATGAAGTCGATCGGCTCGGGTTGAAAGATTCGGTACACTTTCTCAGTTATGTTACGCCGAAAGACCTAGTTAACTTATACAGTATTGCTGATATGTTTGTCTATCCATCACTTTATGAAGGGTTCGGTTTTCCGCCTTTGGAAGCAATGGCGTGTGAGTTACCTGTTGTTGCCTCGAACATTTCATCGATGCCGGAGGTTCTTGGTGATGCTGCTGTGTTAGTAAATCCTTACGATGTCAATAGTATTACAGAAGGAATATTTAAAGTATTAACCGATGACACCTTGCGGCTGTCTTTGATTGAAAAAGGTCTTGAGAGAGTAAAAATATTTAGCTGGGATAAATCAGCAAAGGAATATTTAAAAGTATTTGAAGAAATCTTAAACTCAGGAAGATTGTAATTTATAATGGTCGAATTGTAAGCTATTCTGGGGGAGCTTATTTGCTTTTATGCTGTTACATTTCTATAATTAGTAAAGATTAATTATCCGTAAAATTATGAGTAATGATAATGCCTCAGCACAACGCAGTTTTAATATTTTCTCAGACACCGAATATTGATTTTAGCAATTCCGATGGAACGTTCCCCGTATTACCGTGGGAAGATATTGATGCACTCTATACAGCTATGATCGGTGATTTTGTGAAAAATACCTGTCAAATGTCAGGTGTAGATGTTTTGCTCTATCGAAATCCTAATGAACTGTCGGATGATTTTTTCCTTCCATATCAACAACGATTGCAATTGTTTGATCTTAATGATGCTCCTCTTTCGGAGCAAATTCAACAAGCTATAGAAAATGCTTTTTCCAGTGGGTATCAAAACGTAGTAGTGGTTTTAGATAATCATACAATGGTAACAAGAGCTGTACTCCGTCGAGTTCTTTCCCAATTGGGATATGAAGACGATTGTTTGGTTGTTGGTCCTACATACGATGAGAAATGTTATTTGGTTGGCATGAAGATAAACCATAGCAGGATCTTCGATATTTCTAACGGCGAGCCGCTGCATAAGTCTAACCTCTTAATGAAACAGATCTGTGAGATAGACTCGATGGTGTTCCCCTTGAATCCACTCTATTCGCTATATACACCAATAAATCTGATGAATTTAATGAAGCACATCGATGCATTGGATAAGTCCAATGTTGAATTTCCAACGAAGACGTATGCGGTATTTAAAATGTTTGAAAAAAAATATAAACTAAAAAAATTATTCCAATGAAGCTAGCAATTTTTGGAGGGTCTTTTAATCCTCCGCATATCGGTCACCTCATAGTCATCGAATGCGTGCGCGATCTGCTTCAATTCGATAAAGTGTTGTTTATCCCTTCGGCACAGCCGCCTAACAAACATGATACATCTCTCGCCCCAGCTCAATCAAGATTAGAGATGACACGGCTCGCTGTTAAAGCCAATTCGAATTTAGAAGTTTCAGACATTGATTTGCACAGACAAGGTATTTCGTACACAATAGATACTGTAAACGAGCTGATGGAACGTTATCCCCATTCCTCACTCTCACTCATTATTGGTGCAGACAATCTGTTGGAGTTTGAAACTTGGAAGTCACCCGATGAAATTCTTGCCAGGGCAGAATTGATAGTCATGAGCAGACCCGGATTCGATCTCCATTCGGCGAAAGGCAAGTACGCACGATCAGCAAAGCTTGTTAATGTTCCTCAAATCGGAGTATCGGGGACAGACATCCGCCGGCGTGTGAAGTTTGGACGTTCCATTCATTACCTTGTACCTTCACTTGTTGAGGATTACATTACTCAAAAACGGCTCTATCGCGATTAGCTTGTCGAACATAATAATATTGCGTACATTCCATAAGAAATAATTATCTATCAAACTTTAATTAAGGATTAATATGAAGATCCGTCGAATTATTTTTATCACATGCATCTCCCTCCTTTTGACAACTATAAGTCTTGCCTCATCGAAACAATCTATGAAAAGGAAAGCGCTTCCACTCGATGGAGCGCCAAATGTAGTTATGAAAAAACCTGAAACCAGTCGTTATATGGCGGGTCGGGTTATTGTAAGATTGGCTAATTCTGTTGTACCTGTTAAAGCCGCCCGTCTGTTTGGGCTATCCGCATTGGATAATAATATTCAACGATACTCGGTTGAATCAATAGAGAGGATGTTCCCCGACGATATGGTTGATGCCCAAGGTAGGGGAATAGATTTATCCAAATTCTATATACTCAAATATACATTACCGATGGATGCCTTCAAGGTTGCAGAAGAACTGTCTCAGCTTCCTGAGATTCAATATGCCGAGCCGTGGTTTATTTATTCATTTGATGATGTTGCGGGTTGTGCTGTTAATGATTTTTATCGGGATGATCAATGGAATCTCACTAAAATTTTAGCTGATGATGCATGGTGTATTTCAACGGGAGATACTACGGTTGTCATTGGGATTATTGACTCGGGTGTTCAGTGGAATCATCCTGATTTAGCAGGGAATATCTGGATTAATCCTGGTGAATATGGTCCCGATGGTCATGGCGGACAGAAGCAATCGAATAATTTTGATGATGATGGAAATGGGAAAAAAGATGATTGGCATGGCTGGGATTTTGGCGGTGCTGATATAAATAATCCTATTCAAGACAATGATCCTATGCCGGCAAATGTGGGTGCCGCCCACGGCACGCACGTTTCGGGAATCGCTTCAGCAGTCACCGATAACTCGGTTGGTGTTGCCGGTATCGGATATAAATGTAAATTACTACCGGTTAAAGTAGTTTCCGATAACGACCCAACATTTCCTTTTTTCGGTTTTCAGGGTATTGTGTATGCAATGCAGATGGGAGCCAAGGTGATGAATTGCAGTTGGGGTGGAACAGGTGCATCGCAATTGGAACAAGAGATTATCGATACCGTTGTAACTCATGGATCGCTCATCGTTGCGGCGGCAGGAAATTGGGCAGACTTAGGCAATCCGATGCAATATCCTGCAAGTTATCGTGGAGTTCTGTCTGTTGCTTCAACGGGCAGCGCAGATACAAAATCGTCTTACTCGGAATATAACGAGTTTGTTGATGTCTCGGCACCCGGCGATAGTATCACAAGTACCTATTATCCAAATAATTATGCGATGGCATCCGGTACATCTATGGCAACTCCGTTAGTATCCGGATTAGCTGCACTTGTTGCGTCACATTTCCCTTCCTACTCCAATCTTCAGATTGGAGAACAGGTGCGCATTAGTTGTGATAATATCAATTCACTTAATCCTTCGTATGCTAATCTTTTAGGTAAAGGACGTATAAATGCTTACAACGCATTAACTTTTTCTTCACCGTCGTTAAGAATGATCTCAATGGTGGTAAGTGATTCTATCGGTGGTAACAATAATAAGATTCTTGAAGCAAATGAGAATGCAACGATAATTGCTACATTCATGAATTATCTCCAGCCAACAAGTTCAGGTGCGATGATCACTTTAAGTACTGCTGATACAAATGTTCAAGTTATTAATAGTAATTATCCTATTGGTTCGGTGGGTACATATGGCACAGCAAGCAACAGCAATGCGCCTTTCCAAATTCATATTAAAGGATATCCACCTGTGGACAATAGTGTCCTGTTTACTTTATCGATAGTAGATGGCGGATATACCGATGCTCAACTATTTAGGGTAATCATTAATCCAACATTTGCAACCCATGATGTGAACGCTGTTGAAGTTACTTTAACGAATAAGGGTAGAATCGGATTTGTTAGTCAAACCAGTCCGTATGGCAGTGGATTTGTTTTCGGGGGGGGGAATCAACTTTATGAAGGTGGATTGATTATAGGTTATTCGTCCACAAAACTGGTAGATGTTGTTCGAAATGAAACCTCAGAAGATAATGATTTCTCATCATCGCAGATTTATAACATGATGACACCTGGCAGCATATCAGCTCAGGATGGTAATACGGCATTTACAGATGTAGCAGCATCACCCTCTAACAGAATTGGATTGCAAGTTAATATGTACTCGTATGCTTTTAACTCGGCTGACGACAGTAACTATGTTATTCTGAGATACGACATTAAAAATATTTCGGGGGCAACGATTTCGGATCTTTATGCCGGTTTATTTTTCGATTGGGATATCTTAGGAGATCAACCAGAGCCGTGGTTATATAATCGGACAGATTTCGATTACGATCAGAATATTGGATATGCGTGGAATGTGGGTATGGCAAATTCTGTATTCTGTGGTGCTCGAGCATTCGAAGGAATAGTGCGCTATCGTGGCTTAGTGAATAATGCCGCGCTTAGCTTAAACAGAGCAAGCAAATGGAGCTGGATCAGCGGAAGCGTTACAACGGTTGATAGTGTGCAGGATATACATTTTGTTATCTCATCAGGTCCGTTTACGATTGCGAATGGTGTATCTCAAAAAATTGGATTTGCAATTATCGGAGGGAAAACTTTCGGAGACTTTCAAACAAGTGCTGATGCCGCACTAATAAAGTGGAATTATATTAAGAAAGTAACTGATGTTGCATATGATGGAAATAGAATTCCAACGACTTATTCGCTTGAACAAAATTATCCCAATCCATTTAATCCGATTACAAACATCGTTTATAATTTACCAAGATCGAGTAAGGTATCATTGAAAATTTATGATGTATTAGGACGCGAGGTTGCATCACTATTTAATGGTGAGCAGTTCGCTGGAAGATATACCGTTCACTTCGATGCTTCTTCATTATCGAGCGGTGTTTATTACTATCGCTTGAGTGCGAGTGAGTTTAATGATGTGAAGAAACTAATGTTATTGAGATAGTATCATAAGCATATCTGTTATATCAGAACCCCAGCAGCAAAAGCTGGGGTTCTTTTTTATCATAGTAGAGTGCAACTATGAGGAGAGCGTGCAAAGGGTACTCAAGGTGATTGGAATTATTTGGCAGATATAGATGTTGTTATTTATGTGCGATGTCGGTATCGTACCTTGGTACGTTTTAGTAATCGTATCTTGGGGTACCCGCCATGCGATACATGGCGGGTCTTTTTTATTTATCTGATAATATGAAATTTCAATCAAGTTGTATTATCTATTGAGCTTCACTCCAAAATAAAAATCAGGAATATCACGTAAGTGCATGTTGACATTTAAATAACTACTTCTTAACTTCACATAGAGGCTTTCTTAAGCCCCCGTTTCTCATCAATTGATAATGAGAAGAAATCCTGAATCCTATGGGTTTAGGATTTTTTTTAGGTAAGATTTGAAACTCCACGAATATATAGGTTACTCAG
>CAYGZC010000038.1:0-4895 GCA_964354225.1 uncultured Chlorobiaceae bacterium
CCCTTCACTTCAGCAATCTCATTGCTGAATCCCCAGAGATGGCCATTTAATATGCGATGATCTTCGTTTTTTTTGAGGATGACTATTTTGCTCATTCATTAGCCGGAATTTAAGTTGATAATAAAAAAGACGCCCTATCAACTAGGACGTCTTACATATCATACAATATTTATTATGCTACCGTTACATCCTTACAAAGATAAACATCCTGAATTGCGTTGAGTATCTTCACACCTTCGTTCATCGGTCGCTGGAATGCTTTCCGTCCAGAAATCAACCCCATACCGCCAGCACGTTTGTTTATTACTGCAGTGCGAACTGCATCTGCTAAATCGGATGCGCCTTTCGATTCACCGCCTGAATTAATTAAACCCATCCGACCCATATAACAATTGGCAACCTGATACCGGCAAAGATCAATCGGATGATCGGTTGTAAGTTCGGAATAAACTTTGGGATGTGTTTTGCCGAAATTCAGCGTATTATAGCCGCCGTTGTTCTCAGGCAATTTCTGTTTGATGATGTCGGCTTCAATCGTTACACCAAGATGGTTCCCCTGCCCGGTAAGGTCGGCTGAGACATGATAATCTTTTTCGGCTGTCTTGAACGCCGGATTACGTAAGTAGCACCAGAGAATTGTTGCCATACCAAGCTCGTGTGCCTGCTGGAATGCAAGTCCAACTTCCTGAATTTGCCTCTTCGATTCAGTTGAGCCGAAATAAATCGTAGCGCCGACTGCAACCGCGCCCATATCGAATGCCTGCTTCACTCGTCCGAAAATGATTTGATCGTACGTGTTCGGGTATGAAAGGAATTCATTGTGGTTGATCTTCAGAATAAATGGAATTTTGTGTGCATACTTTCGGGCAACTGCTCCAAGCACACCAAGTGTTGATGCAACCGCATTACATCCACCTTCGACGGCAAGCTTTACGATGTTCTCGGGATCGAAGTAAATCGGATTTGGTGCAAACGAACCACCGGCAGAGTGCTCGATACCTTGATCGACCGGTAGAATACTTACATACCCTGTGTGAGCGAGTCGTCCTTGATGAATTATCCAATTCAAGCTTTTCAAGACAGGCGTGGGACGGTCTGATAGTGCAAATACTTTATCGACATAATCTGGACCGGGGAGTGTAAGTGTTTCTTTGGGGATGCCTTTACATTTATATCCGAGTAAGTTCTTTGCGTCGTTTCCAAGCAGTTGTTCTATTTCATTTAGGTTCATTATTGCTCCGTTTGATAAAAAATGCTGAAAATTCTAATTGTCACATTAACATGTTTCAATATAATAAAAATGGAATTAAAGAGAAAACGATGCAGTGGAGTAATTGGTCGATTTGTAATTTTTAAATTGTGTGTGCATATTGATGTTAAATAAAATACCTGTTACAAAGCAACAATAATTCAAATCATGAATTATGTATGATAATCACAAAAGAAGTTAGAGAACGGATCATTACAGTTTTTGGAAGTTCTCGTATTAGTATCGGTGAACCGGAATACCAGACAGCATACGACCTCGGAAAACTGCTTGCTCAATCGGGCTATACTATTTGCAATGGTGGTTATGATGGAGTTATGGAAGCAAGTGCGAAAGGGGCACGAGATGCCAGCGGTAAAACAATCGGAGTTGTGACGTCATATTTCAAGCGTGCAGCAAACAGTTTCATCGATGAAGTTATATCTGTGAAGTCACTAATCGACCGCCTGCTGAAGTTGATAGAGCTTGGTGATGCGTATGTGATACTTCGAGGCAGCACTGGCACGCTCGTTGAGCTTGCAACTGTCTGGGAATATATGAACAAGAGCGTCATGCAATCAAAACCGATTATTGTTGTTGGAAATTTTTGGGCACCGGTCATCGATACGTTAAAAGAAGAACTAATCCATGAAGGAATGGAAGAAGTTATAAAATTCGTACAGTTAGTAAATTCCCCAAAAGAATGTGTAGACGCTCTCGACGAGAAGTTGAAACAGATTGCAACCTAATGAAAAGATAACCGTTTAAATAATATAAACAAATTAAGGAGATATTATGCAAACATTAACACCACAACCACCTGTTTTTCAAAAGCCGGTATTTTCGTATGCAGGCTTTTGGAAAAGATTTGTCGCTTATATAATCGATCAAATCATTATGTCGGTTTTAGGAATTATTATCGTGATTCCATTCCTGGCGATGATCGGTATCAGTCTTTGGGATCAAGACTTTGATCCGTCGATGGGATTCATCTTCACACTCATCACAGCTTACATTTCGATAATATTACTGATAGTGATCGGTGAATGGCTTTACTTTGCACTGATGGAATCCATGAAAGGTGCAACACTTGGTAAGATGGCGCTCGGCATAATCGTCACCGACATGAATGGGAACAGGATTTCTTTCGGCAGAGCAACCGGCAGATATTTTGGGAAGATTCTATCGGGTCTGACATTCACTATTGGTTACATCATGGCAGGATTCACACAGCAAAAGCAAGCGCTGCACGATATGATTGCGGGATGCTTAGTAATAAATAAATAATTAACTATAATCATCTCATTCTAAAAAACTTTTTAACAAGAAGTTGCTTCATGCTGAAATCGATGATATTCAAAACGCAGGATATCAATCGATCACTGTTGATGCAAGTTTGCTACTCACGGGTATCTAGTTCTATCAATTCACTGCAGCACAACTTCAGCAAGACAGCTACCATCTTCGAATGCTAAGCACTACTTTACGGACGTAAAAAATAATGATCATCAGACAAGAACGCTTCATTTACCCGAGTAATGAAATATTATCGGGAATAAGATGTAAGCAGCGCTCATCGCCGCAAGTATCAAACCAAACAAACCCCCCACCGACCATAGAAACATCCTCAGACCTTCGGGATCTTTTTTAAAATCTGCATTCTTGAACGCCCGGTGGAATGCAAAAGTCGACCAACTTAATGATAGAACAATTAAGGAAAGGAAAAACCAGAAGAGATATTTATCTATGATTGCCATAGTGCAATATTGGTGAATATTATAAACTACAGAGTATAATTAATTCTTTACTAAGTATCAATAAGATTTTAGGAGAATATCGCAAGACTTAAATGATCAGATGTGTATTAAGGAACGATGATAAGGTGGCTTGATAGTTGACAGATTTCTTGTTAAATTACTGCATAAATATGAGAAGACTTTTGGATAACATTATGGAAAGGGCACCACATGATAAAAAATAGAATTCTTCTCGCAGATGATGACCTTGAACTTGGGAAAATTTTACAGGGAGAACTTAAAGCATATGGATACGACATCCAAACTGTTGATGATGGTGAGAAAGCGATTTCTCAATTGAAACAGAGTCAATTTGATCTGGCAATACTCGATATTAGAATGCCTAAGGTTGATGGATTCGGAGTTTTGAAGTTCATAAAAGAAGAGAAACCGGAAATAAAAGTAATCATGCTTACAGCATATGCCGATTTGAAGCACTCAATTATGTCCATGGAGGGTGGCGCTGACGAGTTCTTAAGCAAGCCGTATGATCTGGAGACTCTGCGAAATACTATTGAAACTCTTCTTAAATAATCAACAAATTGAACCACCAGAGGAGGAGCGATATTAATATGAAATTTAATCTTTTGATCATTCTGATCTTCATGGCATTTACTTCTCATGGTAATATTTTCTCCCAATCTTTTTCTCAAGCCACGCCAGACGGAGCATTATGTAATGTTTTTTACATAAAATTTCATGAGACATTATTTGGTTCTAGTTTTACAATAGAAGTTGATGGACGCCAGTATCTAATTACAGCAAAGCATGTTTTACCTAAAATAAAAGATAAGGATACAATTCAAATACAAAGAAATAACATATGGGTAAGCTTTCCCGTAAATATTATAAAATGTGACACGGCTTCTGTTGACATTCTAATATTGGCATTAGAGGAACAATTACCAACACGCACTCATCCCTTGCAAGTTGATCAATTAGGCAATGCATATTTGGGGCAACAAGTATTTCTTTTAGGTTTTCCATATGGTATGAAGGGTGGTAATGAATCTATAAACAATGATTTTCCTCTCCCAGTAGTGAAACAAGGAATTTTTTCGATATTTGACAACAGCACAACGATAAAAAAACTTTGGATCGATGCGATCAACAATAAAGGATTTTCTGGAGGCCCAGTAATATATTTTGACTACGATAAGAAAATATTTAAAATTGCTGGTGTCATACAAAGTTATCGCTATAATATAGATACAGTATACAGTCTTGACTCATTAGATGTTGAAAATAATCAACACATAAAAAATGAAATTAATGGTTATGTTAAAAGCAATACTGGACTACTAATTGCCTACGATATATCTCCAGCAATTGATGCAATTAGAAAAAAGCCAGTTGGTCCAAAAGTTACGAGGTAATCATAATTTTATCTTTATCTCATTTTTATTATATTGATTTGTTACTCCAGTGTTACTTCTGAGTAGGTTAGTACTTTAAGTTATTAGTCAGATATAATTTAACATTGCGGGTGTAATTCAGTTCCCGCATGAAAAGATATGCGGGATAGAGTCTGAATGTCAGTCCCAAAGGGATCTGCCAAAGGCATCACACAGTGACCTTCGGGACTTCTTCCAAAACAGCCCATGATCCCGATTTATCGGGAGAGTGGTTGCTGTTTTAAGAATCCCGCAGAAGGCGGGACCAATGTTGCGACCTTTAAAAATGCGGGTGTAATTCAGTTCCCGCATGAAAAGACATGCGGGATAGAGTCCGAATGTCAGTCCCAAAGGGATCTGCCAAAGGCATCACACAGTGACCTTCGGGACTTCTTCCAAAACAGCCTACGATCCCGATTCATCGGGAGAGTGGCTGCTATTTTGAGGATCCCGCAGAAG
>CAYGZC010000039.1:0-12343 GCA_964354225.1 uncultured Chlorobiaceae bacterium
TGGAATTTGCCGTTCAGCATGAGTAAACTTATCAATATTGGCATATAAGCTGAAGAAAGCATACGTATTCAATAGGGTTCCCAAAAATTTCCGCTGAACTTCAACTAGTCCATCTTCATCAAAGAGTGTGGGCCGCCATGGTGGACTTGTCGCTACCAAGTACCATCTGGTTGTATCGGCACCATATTTTTCTAAGATAACAAAAGGATCAACAGTATTACCCTTCGACTTCGACATCTTCTGACCCTCCTTATCGAGGATGAGATCGTTCACAAGAATGTTCTTGTATGCGGGCTTATCAAACAGAGCTGTACTGATGGAATGCAAGGAATAAAACCATCCACGAGTTTGGTCGACTCCTTCACAGATAAAATCTGCAGGCAGCTGTTCGCCAGAATCAATTAAATTTTTATTTTCGAAT
Source organism: uncultured Chlorobiaceae bacterium (assembly GCA_964354225.1). Taxonomy (GTDB): domain Bacteria; phylum Bacteroidota; class Ignavibacteria; order UBA10030; family SZUA-254; genus CAYGZC01. The sequence continues at coordinate 422 of CAYGZC010000039.1, forward strand.
GGATAGTGCCATTGTGCAAACGGCATAGCACCTGAATCGAACCACACATCGATAAGCTCCGGCGTTCGTTTCATCTCACCGCCACAGGAACAATTGAATGTGACTGCATCAACGTGCGGCTTGTGCAGGTCAATCGGTTCCTGAACTCCTTTACCCTGTATGTATTCTGCTATGCTGCCGATACATTTTTGTTTTCCACATTTTTCACAAATCCAAATCGGAAGTGGTGTACCCCAGAAACGATCCCGAGAGAGCGACCAATCTTTATTTTCTTCCAACCAATTTCCGAAACGTCCTTCACCGACCTCGTGCGGATACCAGTTTATGGTTTTGTTAATTTCAACCATCCGCTTTGCATACTTCGTTGTTGCAATGTACCACGATTCACGAGCGTAGTAAAGCAGTGGCATCTTGCACCGCCAGCAATGCGGATAGCTGTGAGTGACTGTTTCTTTTTTATAAAGGATGTGGCGTTCTTTGAGATTTTTGATTACCTCCGGATCAGCATCCTTAACAAATTTGTTTGGGAAATCTGTGACCTCTGGACCAAACTCACCACTTTTATTTACCGGATGAATCGTCGGCAATCCATATTTTTTTGATACCTGATAATCGTCTTCACCATACGCCGGTGCGATGTGAACGATACCGGAACCGTCTTCGGTTGTAACGAAATCCCCTTCAACAACGTACCAACCCTTTTCTTTTACAGGATGGTAACTGAAAAGCCGTTCGTATTCTTTTCTAATTAAGGATTTGCCTTTAAACTTTTCAATTACTGAATATTCTCCTGCTAACACAATTAACCGTGCTTCGGCAAGGATCAGCTTCTCGCCTTTGTGCTCAACCTTCACATACTCGATATTCGGGCCAACCGCCAGAGCGACGTTCGAAATAAGCGTCCACGGTGTTGTTGTCCAGACAAGGAAAAAAGTGTTTTCCTCTCCTTTCACTTTCATCTTGATATAGATACTCGGATCTTTTACGTCTTCATATCCCAAAGAGACTTCGTGAGACGAAAGCGGTGTTTCGCAGCGTGGGCAGTACGGTTGAATTTTGTATCCTTTATAGATCAAACCTTTATCAAAGTACTGTTTCAGTGCCCACCAGATTGATTCGATATAATCGTTAGTGAATGTTATATATGGATCGTTTAGGTTCACCCAGTAACCCATCCGCTCGGTCATATTTTCCCAATCGGTTTTATATTTCCATACCGATTTTTTACACTCTTCGTTAAACTTCGACACACCATACCGCACAATATCTTCTTTGTGCTTGAAGCCGAGCATTTTCTCAACTTCAATCTCGACCGGTAAGCCGTGCGTGTCCCATCCAGCTTTTCGATGGACTTGAAAACCTCTCATGGTTTTATAGCGACATACTAAATCTTTCAACGTACGACTCATTACATGATGAATGCCCGGACGTCCATTTGCCGTGGGCGGACCTTCATAAAATGTAAAGCCCGGCTTCCCATCACGCAGCGAAATACTTTTCTCGAAAATCTTATGTTCTTTCCAGAACTTTAGGATTTCGAGCTCGAGCTGAGAATAATTTAGCTTATCTGTGAGTTCCTTGAACACAATCTGTAAATTCACTTTTTATTTATGATAGACAATAACCAAACGATCACGCTCAATATCAGACTTATCACGATGCTGGTTGTAATTGGAAAATAAAATTGAAAGTTATCCTTCTTAATATTTATATCGCCCGGCAGCTTGCCAAGGAACGGAATCTTATCGTACAGCATTAACAATCCACCTATTACGACAATCACTAAACCAAATACGATCAACATTTTACCGAAAATTTGCATCTTGTTCTTGCCGGTTTCATGATTCAGGATTCACGTATAAAGTAACGCAATGCCTGACATTTGAAACTCGAAGCCGTTTTACAATCTTCTAACTAATTCTTTCATTATCCCCGTCAACTTTGGCTCTGCTTTGTTTGCAGTAGCGATGATTTCTTCAACGGAAACCGGCTTTAAAGTTTCAGGAAAACATTCATCAGTTATAATGGAAATTCCAAGCACACGCATTCCCATATGCACCGCTACAATTGTTTCGGGCACGGTCGACATTCCCACGGCATCGGCACCGATACCGCGAAGGAACTTATACTCTGCCCTAGTTTCAAGATTCGGACCCTGGACTGCAACAAACACGCCGCGCTGAACATTAATTTTTAAATCCATCGCTATCTTTTCCGCTAATTTAATCAGCTCACGGCTGTACGGCTCCGACATATCCGGAAAACGTGGACCAAGCTCATCATCGTTCGGACCGATCAGCGGATTATCACCCTGTAAATTTATGTGGTCGTTGATCAGCATGAGATCGCCACGACGAAATTCAGGATTCATTCCGCCGGCGGCATTCGAGATTAAAAGCGTTTTCACCCCAAGTCCGAGCTTATACGACATCACACGAACAGGAAACGTAACCTGCTGCATTGTGTACCCTTCGTAGTAATGGAAGCGTCCCTGCATAGCAACAATCTTCTTACCTGCAAGTTTTCCGAATATTAATTTCCCGTGATGAGATTCAACAGTCGATATCGGGAAGTGCGGTATCTCATCATAATCCAGTACGATCTCTTTTCGGATTTCGCTTACCAAACCGCCTAATCCGGTTCCAAGCATAATACCGATCTCCGGACGTACCTTGGTGTGCTTCCGAATATACGCAATCGATTCGTCAATCTGTTCACGAAGTGACATCATAGAGTTAATCAAGATTTTTTATTATGTCTTCGATTTCCGTTTTCTCGTGCGATATTTCGTGTTGAGCCGCCATCTTATCTTTCGTTCGTAATTCCTCATCAATCTCTAACGCTTTAATCAGGTCAAGCTCGGAATTAAGTAACATTTTCAATCGTGTAACGAGGGAATCTCTCTTCACTTTTAAGATTGTGTGCTGCTCCTTCATAGTCGTTAAATCTGCTCGTGCTTTTTCAAGTATCTGCGTTGCTTTTAGCTCGGCTTCATGAATTATAAGCTGTGCTTCCTTTCGAGTGTTTTCAATCGCTTTACCGCTCGTTTCCTGCGCTTGCATGAAAGTCTGCTGTATAGCTTTTTCCATTGATGTATAATCATTAAGCCGTGTTTCTAGCTCAACAACTTTCTTTTTCAGCTCGGCATCTTGCTTCAGCAATTCATCCCACTCAGATGCAACACTCTCAAGGAAACTTGTTACTTCCTTTACATTACAGCCGCGCAGCTTCGATGTAAACGTCTTTGTTTTTATTTCAAGAGGTGTAAGCTTCATTTTAATTTTAAGTTTTTATTCGGCTGCCAAAAATTGCAGTGCCAATTCGCAGCATCGTGGCACCTTCGTTTATTGCAACTTCAAAATCATTCGTCATGCCCATAGAGAGAATCGGAAGTCTCAGTCCTTCGCTTTCAAGTGATTCTTTCAACTCGCGCAGGATTATAAATGATGGTCGAGAATCTTCGGGATCCGGCAAGAAAGGACCCATCGTCATTAATCCTTTCACGTTCAAACCTCGAAGCATAGCTAAATCCTTCACTAAGTTTGGAGCTAATTCTATCGCGGATCCAAATTTACTTTCTTCTTTCGTGGTATTGACTTCAACTAAAATATCCATTGTTCTGCCGATTTTTTCAGCCCACTTGGATATCTGCTGACCGAGAGTTAACGAATCAACAGTATGAATCATGTGAATCCAATCAGCAACATATTTTATCTTATTAGATTGAAGATGCCCGATAAAGTGCCACCGGATTCTATCATCGCGAACTTCTTCATGCTTTTGCCGAAGCTCTTGAACATAATTTTCTCCAATATCAAAGACGCCTGCATCAACTACATCTCGAATACTTTGTTCGCTGTATGTCTTCGTAACCGCAATCAGCGTAACTTCTTCGGGGTTCCTCCCAACTCTCAGACAGGCAGAAGCAATTCGTTGATGGATATTTTTTAAATTTTCAGCGATCATCGAGCTATTAAACATTAAATATACCTCATTTTATCATAAAAAACAACGAAGCTGGAAACCATTTTCTTTAATGGCACTTGACTTCCTTTTAATTTTTTCTTTATATTCTATCAGCAACTAGATTAATGTGTGCGTATGGATAATTCTTATTTCGAAAATATGGACGATGATCAAGAAGAACCGACGGGTAACCGCGAGAGCTTCGAGGAAGAAATAAAAAAACTTTCAGAACGGTTGAAAGACGAAACCAGCGGCTCGGTCAGCATCGAAACGCTGGAGGAAATTGCTGATTATTACTTCGAGAATCAAAGATACCAGGAAGCCCTCCCCTTTATAAATCGTTTGATTGAATATATTCCTTTCAGTACAGATATTCTACAAAAGAAAGGGATGATCCTCCACCATCTCCATAGATATCAAGAAGCACTCGAATGTTTTGATCGGGCATTGAAGCTCAATCCGACCGACGTTGAACTGTTAATCGGTTGTGGATTTACGTTAGACAACTTAGGACGCTACGAAGAAGCTCTGCTTTGTTATGAGAAAGTTTTAGAGCTTGATGCTGATAGTGAAGATGCTTTGTTTGCAAAGGCATTGACGCTTGAAAAGATGAACCGATATGATGAAGTTGTGAAAATTTTCAAATTCATTCTAGAAGGGACGCCAAATCACAAAGAAGCACTTTACGAGCTCGGCTTCTGCTACGACTGTTTAGACCAACCTACACATGCGTTGTCGTGTTACGATAAGCATCTCGATCTTGAACCATTCAACTACAATGCATGGTACAATAGAGGAATCACATTAAATAGACTCAATCAATACGCTCAAGCGATTGAAAGCTACGACATGTCACTTACAATTAAAGAAGATTTTAGTGCCGCGTGGTACAATAAAGGAAATGCATTTGCCAACCTGGGACGACTTTATGATGCCATAGATTGTTATAAGCAAACCATTCGCATCGATGAAAAGGATATTCCGGCATGGCACAACTTGGGAAATGCTTACGAAGAATTGGGTCAGTACGAAGAAGCTATCAAGTGCTTCACACAAACCCTTAAGTATGATCCAAAACATTTCGAGTCATATTTTGGCAGGGGCAGTTGTTACGATTCAATGGAACAATATCAGAAAGCATACGACGACTATAATAAAGCGATATCCCTTTGCAGACATTATCCGGAACTGTGGTATGCAAAAGCAGATGCGGCTTACAAGCTTGGGAAGTGGCGCGAAGCAATATTCAGCTATAAGATGACAGTCAGGATGGATCCCTATTACATCGAGGCGTGGTTCGATCTCGGTGAGACGCTGCTGGAATACGGCTACTTCAAGGAAGCGTTGAAAGCATTTAACAAGTGTATTGAGATGCACCCCAAGTGGGCTGACCCGTATTATGACAGGGCAAAGGTATTGTTCCTCATGCGAAAAACATTCGATGCGCTCGATTCTCTGAAGACTTCTTTCCACCTCGATCCCGAGAAGAAAAAAGAATTCGAGAGAGAATTTCCGGGTGTTCGTTCGATAAAAGATTTTACAAGTCTATTAGAAAATTAAATTCAACAAAATAATTATCCCTCCGCCCGATGACTCATCGGGTTTAATTTTTTATATGAATCAAGAACTCGAATCAAAATATTCACAACTCAAATCAATTATCCGTGAACTCGGAAGTGTGGTCATCGGTTATTCGGGTGGAGTCGACAGCACACTCCTTCTCAAAGTTGCAGTCGATGAGCTTGGAGATAATGCACTTGCCGTGATTGGAAAATCTGAGACTCATCCTGCTCACGAATATGAAGATGCTGTTAAGTTTGCCCGCGCTTTAAGTGCACGGTTCGAGGAAATCCGGACTGAAGAAACTGATAATCTAAAGTTCAAAGAAAATCCTATCGATCGGTGCTATCACTGCAAGACTGAATTATTTTCAAAACTTCACATCGTTGCTACGCAAAAGGGAATAAGATGGATTGCAGATGGTGCAATAACAGACGATCTTTCCGATTACCGTCCCGGTATGAAAGCAAAAAAGGAACAGAACGTTCGCTCGCCGCTACTCGAAGCCGGTATGAACAAGTCGGATGTTAGAGAGCTTTCAAAATATTTGGGATTACCTACATGGGATAAAGGTTCTTTCGCTTGTCTCTCTTCACGATTTCCATACGGTATGGCTATTACAAAAGAGGCACTCCAAAAAATAGATGCAGCAGAGGTGATGTTGCACAATTTAGGTTTCCATTATTATCGTGTTCGATACCATGATTCGAAAACTGCCCGCATCGAAGTTGGGATTGAAGAAATACAACGCCTTATCGATCCCGATCTCCGCAATAAAATTGTTACCGATATTAAGCATCTTGGCTTTACTTATGTAACTCTTGATCTACAGGGATACCGAACCGGTTCGATGAATGAGGTATTACCAAAAAATATGAAATAATTGGTTTAATAGCTCAAAAACACACACAATAAGGAAAGTGTGTGACTTGATATTTTGTGATTTTTTTTTTGCTTTTTCTCTTTTATCTAGTTAAGTTATTTTAATAAGTGACATAGGTTTTTCAGGCAACATGATAGGGACATGTTTCTGCAACCTCATAGTCGAAGCAGGGACTCCTTTCATACCATAATTTTAATTGCCTTAAATACCAATCGTCTGCAAGATTAAGTGGCAACATATATCAACCACTTATATTTCTCCAAATCCATTCAGGAGTATTTATCATGAAACACTTTTTCTTTGTCATCGCCGCTATATTTCTGCTAATTACAAATGAAGCTTTGGCTCAGGTCTCAGTTGAACCCGATATTTGTTGCATTTCTTGTTCTTACGACCACATCTCTCCCATGACCGCACATCATCGAGATGTGTTAGGGCAGCAGTTTGTTGTCTATGGCACAGGAACACTTGATACATTCTACTTTCAGGTGGGGAAGATCAGTTCAAGCAGTCAACAGGTAAAAATCAGAATCTTTAAATCAAAAGTCGGGACACGCTCAGGACCCGGCTTCGGATCGTACGCCGGTGGTACACAGAATTGGGGTTACTATGTTAATGCGAACGATCCCGATCAAGGAATTACTCCGTTTAAGGACGTTGCAACAGATACGCACTGGGTTTCCACAATCGGTGGTTCGACGCCATCGTTCTCACCTCTCGGAAATGAGATTTGGGGACTTGGGGGTTATCTTGTAACGCTAATTCCTGATAGTCTTAACAAGGTTGTTCTTAGCGATCTCGGATTTTCGCCATCGGTTACTGGCGGAGATTCAATCTTTGTGACGATAGAAATTGTTCCTTCTGCAAATCCCGATCTTGCCAACGAGTTCATGGTAAGCTGGACTTATCCAAGCATCGTAGACTTTGATCCAATGGATAATCTGTCATCAGGTATCTGGAAATTCTACGAACACAACGTCGGTACACCGCTCGATGCAAGCGTTCCACCGGTGAAAGGTTGGAGATACATTACGAAATGTGACGATACAACGGCTTGGCATCCACAATTGCCAATCTTCCGATGGGGGTTGACAATTCATCCCACAGAAAATGTGAAACCAAAGATTTACACAGTCACCGACGTTCACAATACATTGAGCACCGGAAGTCAAACAATCCAATCTGAAATTGTCGATCTCAACGGCGCAAATCCTTCATCGGCAGGAGTGAAAAACGCACGGATAAAGTATGCGAAACAAGGGTCCGGTGGTGATGAGCATGATATTGATACTGCTTGGGTATCAATGACATTTACTGGATTAGGAAACCTTTGGGAAGGTACAATCCCTGGACAACCAAAGGGAAGCATGGTGTCATATTGTGTAGAAGCCGCCGATAGCCAAGGATTATTTTCAAGAACGTATCCTGTTACCTATCAGATTCTATCCCTCGCCAATCCTTACTATATAGCTGATTCACTTGGTCACGAAACACCCAAGAATATCAAATCAACTGGAACGCAGATTGATCAATCAAAGTTTTTTGTACCATCTGGAGATTATGAAGATCAACCATCAGTGACAGACAACGGTACAGCCGGACCGTTTTACATTGCAGGTGATCCCTTGATTTTTTTCGGTGATACAGTGTGCTACGCATGGATTGGTGTTGATGGTGCTATTGCTCTCACGAAATCTCCAACCGACACACAACACATCAACATGAATGGTTTCTTTGGATCGTTGTGGGATATACCACCAGCATTTCTAGGTGATACCACCAGTTGGATGCCCCAAAACTTCATTGCGCCACTGTACACCGACATGAAGCTGGATCCAAGCAACATCGGTCACATCTACTACGGCAACAGTGGAGATCCAAACCTGTTTATCGTCCAGTGGGACTCCATGGAAGTGAGTGAAGACTTACCAATCTTCTCCAAAGCATCACCGCTGGTTCAACCAATGAGCATTGCTCAGCGTGTCTCAGCTACATTTCGGGTGATACTTAATCGAACAGATGGCACTGTGGAATTTCAGTATGACAATGTTGGAATCATTTACGAGGATTCCGTTTTTCACACACTCGTTGGTATTCAAAAAGTATCTGACACTACAGAATTTCATTCATTGATATGCAAGGATGGATATCCCGAGCAGTTAAAACCTCGAAACGACTGGGGTATCAGATTTACGCCTACAAAAAGAATTTCAGTTGCTGAGGGGTGGAATATGATATCTCTATCAGTATATTGTGGGGATGAATGTAGAAAACCCAAACTTTTTCCAACTGCCGTGAGTGACGCATTTATTTATGATGGCAGTTACAAACCTAAAGATATACTAAAAATTGGTGAAGGATTCTGGTTGAAGTTTAGCAGCGATCAGACCATCCCGATGTACGGTTTTGAAGTTATTCAAGAGTCAATTAAGGTGAAGAGCGGTTGGAATATGATTGGTACCATATCACAGCCGTTTCCGGTTTCTGCTATTGCTGTTGAACCAACTGATATGATAACGAGCCAATTTTTTGGTTATAATGGAATCCAATATGTAACTACAACCACATTAATGCCGGGAGATGCTTACTGGGTTAGGGTTAGCAAAGATGGAAAATTAATCTTAGATGCCACCTTATCAGCGAGTGTTACTACCAATAGGATTAAAATTGTACCAACATCTGAAATGCCACCGCCACCTCCTGTAGAGATTGGAATTACAACAATATTACCAAGAGAATATAGTCTTGAGTATAATTATCCAAATCCATTTAATCCTGTAACAACATTAAAATATGGTTTGCCCTTTATAAGCAGTGTGAAGTTGAAGATATACAATCCATTAGGTCAGTTAGTAACTACATTGGTGGATGAAATCCAAGAAGCAGGTTATAAATTGGTTAATTGGAACTCAAGCAGCATTGCAAGCGGAGTTTACTTCTACCGTTTAGAAGCAACGAGTTTATCGGATCCCAGCAAAACGTTCACGCAGGTGAGGAAGATGATGCTCGTGAAATAATATGTCTTCTCAAAAATCTAAGTTTTCCTTTTATCATATTTTAAGCCCTGGCAAAACGTCGGGGCTTCGTTTTTGTCGAGCCATCTCAATCAGCGAGTAACGTACTAACTAAAATAAAAGAGATCAAACTTTGCTTTTACATTGTCGGTTTTGTAATTTAATAGTATGACATCATCATCGAATCATATGAAAAAAAACATATTCATTCTGACGGCAACTATACTGCTCATCGGAATCAGCACGCTTATTGCACAAGATACACAATTCGGAAAAAATAAGGTCCAGTACAAAAATTTCAATTGGTACTTTATACAAACAGCACATTTCGATGTTTATTTTAGCTCAGGTGGAGAATATGTCGCCAACTTCGCTGCGGATGTAGCTGAATCGTCGTACTATTCGATCAGTAAATCTTTTCGCTACCAAACGGTGAACCGAATTCCCCTCATCGTCTACAACTCACACAACGAATTCCAACAAACGAACGTTATCAGTGAATATCTTGAAGAAGGAATCGGAGGTGTAACGGAATTATTCAAGAACCGCGTCGTCCTGCCATTTGAAGGTGATTATAAAAAATTCCGACACGTCATTCACCACGAGCTAGTGCATGCTGTTCTCAACGATATGTTTTACGGTGGATCCATTCAATCAATCATTGCAAATAACATAACAATGCAGCTTCCTCTCTGGTTTAACGAGGGCTTAGCTGAGTACGAAGCACTGAAATGGGATACCGATTCCGACATGTTCCTGCGCGATGCTACGGTGCATGAATATCTGCCTAAGATCGATCAGCTCTATGGTTACTTTGCATATCGCGGCGGGCAGTCGGTGTGGAATTACATCGCTACTAAATATGGCGATCAAAAAATTGCCGAAATCCTCACTCGTATAAAAGGAGCGCGGAATGTTGACCGGGGATTCCGGAGCGCAATCGGCTTAAGTGTTGAAGAGCTTTCCGAGCGGTGGCAGAAAGAACAGAAAATCCTTTATTGGCCCGATGTCGCAAAGCGCAAAGAACCGAGTGATTATGCAAAGAAGCTGACAGACCATACAAAAGATGGAAGTTTTTATAATACTAGTCCGGCGATCTCACCTCAGGGTGACCGTATCGCCTTTATCTCGAACCGCGACGACTACTTCGATGTTTTTATAATGAATGCGATTGACGGAACGATACAAGATAAAATCGTTAAAGGTCAACGAACAGCAAACTTCGAAGAGCTTCATCTATTAACACCGGGGATATCCTGGTCACCCGATGGAAAACAATTGGCTCTGGCTGCAAAGAGCGGCGATCAAGACGCTATTATTATCATTGATGTAAATTCCGGAGACGAGCAAAAAATAGAAATGGGACTGGATGGAATTTTTTCCGTGCACTGGTCACCTTTATCTTCCGACTCTTCTCAACATCGTGGACAATTAGCCTTTGTTGGCATTAAAGAAAATAGATCAGATGTTTACTCCTACGATCTGGATACTCAAACTCTCGTTAATCTCACCAATGATATCTTTAGCGATGCAGACCCCGCGTGGTCTGCTGATGGTAAAACGATTTATTTCTCGTCGGATCGCCAAGATTATTTAGATCCCAACATTGTTCCACCCGATTTTAAGATGCAAAAATACGATTTCAGTCAGATGGAATTATATAATATCAGCGTCGATACAAAAAAAATAATTCGCATCACTAACCTTGCGAATAGCAGCGAAACTTCACCGGTCGCCGCACCGGATGGAAAGCACGTCTTCTTTATCTCGGACATGAACGGGATTAACAATATATATATAAAAGATTTAGACAGCGGCACGGTTTATCCACGAACGAATTCATTGAGTGGTGTTTATCAGCTTTCCCTCTCCCGCGACGGAAACAAAATGGCATTCAGCACATTGAATAATGCCGGATTCGATCTTTTCCTCATGAGAAATCCATTAGACCGAGAGATAAAAGTAAGCGAGCTGGAGCTAACTGAATTCTTCAGGAGACTTACTTCGAAGGGTATCACGACTGATACAACTGAGATTAAAAAAGAAGAGATAAAAATCGGTGAAGACGCAGTTGTGAGGCTTGAGAAAAAAGATTCCACCAACATTTTCCACGATGAAGGCAAAATCGATCTCCACAATTATGTTTTTGATGATGCAATCAAGCAAAGACATGAGACGAAATCCGATACATCAACACTTCCTGCAATCACCAACAATGTTGATGAACACGGTAATTATAAGATCAGTAAATACAAACTTAACTTTTCGCCAGATATTATTTATGGAAATGCCGGTTATAATACTCTGTATGGAATTCAGGGATCAACAATCATGGCTTTCAGCGATATGCTGGGAGATCATCAAATTTTTATTTTGCTTGATCTTATTTTCGATTTAAAAAACAGTGACTACGCTCTTGCGTATTTGTACTTGCCGAAACGGATTGATTATGGAATTCAGGGATTTCACAGCGTACGCTTCCTTCAGATGTTCGATAGT
>CAYGZC010000040.1:0-2022 GCA_964354225.1 uncultured Chlorobiaceae bacterium
ATAGCAGCAGCGGCAACGAGACGGGTTTGTAATTCGGTAAGGATACTGGAGCAAGTATAGTTTCCGGCGGTTAGAGTGATGGTAGAGGTTTTGGTATTACCGGAAGCGTCGGTAAAGATGCAAGTAAGGGAATTAATATCGTTGGACATTTGATAGAAGCTGAATGGGATAGTGATTCCGTGACAACGCAGCTGGAACATCCCGCCGACGGAGATGAGATTAACAATTTGGCTAAGCGGGAAGTTTGTGTTCGTCGTCAGACCGGATGAGAGCTGAGTCCCCTGTTGGCTGTTTATCCGGTACGTATACTTTTGGATTATATTCATCGTGTATAATGGTACGATCAGATTTTATTTCTATCCATCGATTACCAATTATATTAGAATCAAGACGGAGATATTGTTCAGGATGCAGTGCGTTATAAATATCGGTTTTTGTTGCACCGATGTGAAATTTCGAACGGAATGCCATTTTAGTTTATATCAAGATTATAAACCAAAAAAAATTAAAATGCCGATAATCCTCGAGACGCATACGGATTAGTTTTATTACGGATTTGTTCTTCTATCTTCTTAACAGCATCAAGACGAGCTTGAGCTTTAGCCATATACTTTTGAGTATGATAATCATCATCTGATTCGTTATCAAAATCGCTTGTATCAGAAACGATACGACGACGAACGGGAACTTCCTTCGCTTCTTTTTTAGGCGCTTTCTTAGGTGTTACACGACGGCGAGGCTCAACTTCGCTTTCCTCGTCTTCGTCGGATGTTGGAGGTGCGACGATTTTTCGGGATTTACCCGGGCGAGACTTTTTAACTGGAGCTGGTAAATCAGCCTCGCTCTCTGTAACATCTTCTGATTCTTCCTGTTTAGTTTCGGTCGGTTTACTGAAATGATGTGGGACTTTACGATTATACGGACGTTTTGGTTTAACTTGGATAGCTACTTTATCTTCTGGGATTTCCTCAAGCTGTTCAGGAACCTTCTGGGCTTTCCAAGCAGCGGCACGAGCTTTATTCTGTTCAATCAGACGCTTCAGGTTTTCTTGTTGTTTCTCGGATAACGGACGCTTGGGACGCATCAATTCGGCTTGACGATGAGATACTTCAATTACAGGTTTAGCCTGAGGGACCTTAGCCTTATCAACTAATACGACTTCACCGTCAACAACGTGATTCTGATTACGTTTGGACATTTTTAATTGTATGACAAGAAAATAATTTGAGAAAAATTTTTTATCGTGTGTAACGGATAAATGGAATCCGCTTTGTCAAATGCATTGGCCCCTCTCGATAACCAAAAAGATATGAAAGTCAGTCCGCTGCCATTACGTCCGTGCAATTATGCAATCATAGGTCGTAAAGGAACAGGTAAGTCATCGTTGATGTTAAACTTATTGGAACGAAAAGAGAGTCCGTGGTGTAAGCATTTTGATTTGATATTTTTAATCTCACCGACCGCGATGAGAGATGATAAGATGAAGGAATTGGTCGATGATATTGGTGATCAGTATTACCAAGATTTAACGAATGAAAATCTTGATGATATCATGGCCCGGATTGACGCCCATACGGAAGAGAGAAAGAATAAGAAGAAAAAAGGTAAACCGGCTTACTGTATTATCTATGATGACATTATACATCAGATTAAATCAAAGAATGCGAAGTTGGTTACGTTGTTAGCGACACAAAACAGACATCGGCACGTAACGAACGTGTATCTTTTGCAAAAATTCAATTCAATGCCAACCCTAATCCGTGCGAATTTGGATATCATATCATTCTTTAGAAGCGATAACAAAAAAGAACTTGCAACCTTCTTTGAGGAACAAAATTCAGATGAAGACACGTTGAAAAAATTGTATGAATATGCTACGAAAGCCCCCTACTCATTTCTTACTATTAACAATTATTATCCTAAACCTGTATACTATTCACGCTTTACAGAGATACAATATCAACCGAAAGCTCCTTCTTCTTGAGCCGATATAAACGGTCATATTCTTTTTTCTTTTCTTTA
>CAYGZC010000041.1:0-6481 GCA_964354225.1 uncultured Chlorobiaceae bacterium
GTCATATCATCGCTTTGCGATGCAGCGCCTATATGTACATTCACTGCTGCAATGATCTTCTCAATTAGCTCGTCGGGAGAATCGTCATTACTGTGCTGCACAATTTCCTGCAGCTTTTCACCACCAAATTCTTCCATCCGCTGGTTCATCGATTCGGGAATCCCGTCTGAATAAACCAACAGGCGATCTCCGGACTTTATGGATATCTCTTCTTTTTCGTATGTAGCATCCTCCATCATGCCAAGCGCAATTCCCCGGGTTCGCAGCAGGACAGGTTTGCCTCCTGTCGAGAAAATGATCGGCATGTCTTGTCCGGCGTTAGCATAACTTAATGTATTTTTTTTGATATCCAGGATTCCGTAAAAGAGAGAGATAAACGTACGGGAGTCCGTGCTTCTAAATAGCAATTTGTTTGCCCTCTCTAAACATTTTTCCGGATCCGCATTAAACATTGCCTGTCCCCGAATTGTAGCTTGCAGGTTTGCCATCACAAGTGAAGCCGCTAATCCATTGCCGCTTACATCTCCCAAGCTGATTGCGAGTCGATGTTCATCCAGATAGATAAAATCATAATAATCACCACCAACGTTTAATGCAGGTATACTTTTCCCTGCAATTTCGTAACCATGGATCTCTGGATTGGATTTCGGAAGAAAGTTCGTTTGAATATTCCTCGCCATTCTCGCTTCTTCCCTCAAACGTGTACGGGTTTCTTCGTCTTTCTTGCGCTGGGTTATGTCTCGGTATATTGCATAAACCCCCATCTGCTTCTTGCCGTAAAAAATAGGAGAACCGAGAATGGAGACATCGATGAGAGTTCCATCCTTTCGTTTACGCTTTGATTCAACTTCTACTCTTTCACCGCGAAAACTCCTTTGGGAAAGCAGAGCGGCTTCTTCCTGATATTCAGCCGATGCAACCAAATCATTAACCGGTTTTCCTATCGCTTCCTCGCGACTATAACCAAATACTTTTGTGAATTCTTCATTCACATTCACGACACGGTCGTTGTTGTCGTGCAGCAAAATCGCCTCGGGGGAGCTATTGAATAGTCGCTCCAGGTACGTTTTCTGAAGATGTAGATCTTCCTCTGCCTTCTTGTGCACAGTGATATCTCGATAGATTGCATAGACACCCATCTGATCGCCACCGTCAATGATTGGAGCACCGAGGATTGAGACATCGATTAGATTTCCATCTTTATGTTTACGTTTTGTTTCAATTTCTACTCTTTTCCCGTGAATAACCTTTTGGGAAAGCTTAGAAGCTTCGGTCTGGAATTCCTTCGGTACAACCAGCTCATTTATGGGTTTTCCTAACGCTTCCTCCTGAGAATAGCCAAACAGTTTTGTGAATTCATTATTTACGTTGACAACAATATCGTTATTATCATGAAACACTATCGCTTCAGGAGCACTATTGAATAGTCGCTCAAGATATGTTTTTTGGAGATGCAGTTCTTCCTCTGACTTCTTATGTTCGGTGATGTCTCGATAGATTGCATAATCTCCCATCTGCTTGCCATCATGAACGATTGGAGCGCCTAAAATCGAAACATCAATGAGTGTTCCGTCCTTCCGCTTACGTTTTGTTTCAATTTCTATTCTTTCTCCTCGAATGACATTTTGGGAGATCAGAACAGCTTCATCCAGGAGTGCTTCCGGGGCGATCAATGAGTTGATTGGCTTTCCTATCGCTTCCTTGCGGGAATAACCGAACATTTTTGTAAATTCATCATTTACATCTACGATAAGATCGTTATTGCTGTGTAAGGCAATCGCTTCAGGTGCACTGTTGAAAAGTCTTTCAAGGTAAGTTTTCTGAACGTGGAGTTCCTCCTCTGCTTTCTTACGCTCGGTAATGTCTTCTATAATTCCATCAAAATATATTATCTCTCCTTTTTCATCTCTCACTGCTATAGCAGTTTCTGAGACAATGATCGGTGTTCCATTTTTTATTTGCAGGATTAATTCTTCGTGTTTAACATATCCATCTCTCGATATCTTTTCACTAAATTTATGTCTATCTTCTGGATTCCGATATAATTGAGCGACATCTTTGGTTAAAAGTTCATCTTTATTTTCATAACCTAACATTTTCACGAGGGCAGGATTTACTTCAATAAATCTGCCTTTTGGACCGGGAGTACTTCTAAATATTCCGACGCCAATATTTGTTGTTAATGTTCGGTATTTGGCTTCGCTCTCCAGCAATGCTTGCTGTATCTGCTTGAGTTCAGTATCTGTTCTCTCGAGATCTCTTATGCGGTTTTCTAATTCTTCATAGGATGGTCTGCTCATATCTCAATCCTGATTGTTAGTCGATTTCATTTTCTACCGTGACACTATTTTATTCCTACTCAGGTTAATTCAATAACTAATATAACTGCACCCCGTGTTTTTCAAATGTAAAAAAATGCTGGAATAATACAACTACATGCAATCCTAATCTTTTTTTAACCTGTATTATCTTATTAATACGAAACTGATGGGGATATGTTCTATCAAGAATATGATCCCTTTGCACAGGTTTTACAAAATAATTTTCATAATGTCACATCGAAAATCAAACCTTGATACTTTATAATAATTTTGCTACAATGCACTACGTTTTAGCAGAAAATAAAGCTCATGAATAAAGGAACTGATTTCCAACTTACAAAATGGTACCTCGACTGTGTGGCAGATAACGGTGATACTTTCATCGGTTATTCAGCCGTGCTTCGGATTAAGGGTCTGACAATTAACTTCACCAGCATCCTTAGCCATTCTGAAAAATCCGGTACATTTACCGAGGTATCGTTAAGAAAAAATTCTTTCCCGCAAGTCAAAGATGAAACTATCAATTGGTCTTTTCCTCAGTTGAATATTAAAGCAACGTGGCACGCACTTGCTCAACCAATCCATCAACAATTATATGAAACTTCTGAAGGTTCCATTCAATGGTCATGCCTCCAACCCAATTCATATGCCGATGTATATTTTGGAAAGGGTGGACACGTTCGCGGCAAAGGTTATGTTGAGAAGATTGAGATGTCAATCAAACCATGGCAGTTGCCTATTGACGAATTACGATGGGGTAGGATTATTTCTAGCACAGATGCTATTGTGTGGATAGACTGGATTGGTGAGGTTAAGCAATCTCTCCTCTTTCATAATGGTGTGCAGGTCAACAACTGCTCAATCACCGACAATGAAATAAAAATTAACGGAGATGAAATAGTTCTCGCGCTTACAGAGAAATCAATCATTAGGGAAGGTCGGCTTGTTTCAACGATGCTTTCAAGGATTCCGGGAATTGATAAAATAGTCCCGCCCAAAATCCTTCAAACGCATGAATGTAAATGGCGCAGTCGAGGTGTTTTGAAAAAGAAAGATTTTCCATCCACTTCGGGCTGGGCAATACACGAAGTTGTGAGGTTCTCATGAGTAAACCGGTTGATAGTTCTACTATCGGCAAAATTCTCTACGGATTTTTATTTGTTGTGATTGTGCCAACATCTCTTTTTGTGTGGGCAAAAGCAACTGAGGGTGTTGTCCTCTTATCAGTTACCGGTTCAGTTGGACTTGGGATAGGTGCGGTAATCGGTGGCGCACTGATAATGGTTACAGGTATGATAAATCTTTCGGTTTATGGCGACGGACTTCCGATGAATGCCTATCCTCCTCACAAGCTCGTCAAGAATGGTATCTATAGATTAATTTCTCATCCAATCTATTTAGGGTTCTCGTTGTTATGTGTCGGTATAGCGATGGCTTTTCAATCGCCGAGTGGTTTATGGCTTGTTTCACCTATTGTTATTCTGGGATGTGCAGCACTTGTGCAAGGGTATGAAAAGCACGATCTCATGGAAAGGTTTGGAGCTTCTTTACCGAAACCGATAATCTTTTTTCCATCAAACGAAGTAATACCGCCGCGCTTTTCCGAGCGGCTCTCTGTCTACCTTCTTGTGTTGTTCCCCTGGCTGGTTATCTATGAAGCAATGGTGACGATAGGAGTCCCGCACGATGCAATCGTTGCATATCTTCCTTTTGAGCAAAAGATTCCCGTTTACGAATGGACTGAAATATTTTATGTCAGTACTTACCTGTTTGTGTTCTTAGTCCCGTTGCTCGCCGTATCCTCACGCGATCTGCGAGAATTCTCATTCACCGGCTTGATTGCGACCGGTATCGGTGTTCTGTTATTTATTGTAATTCCATTCATCGCACCACCGCGTGAGTTTATCCCTCGAGGTTTCCTTGGAAATTTATTAATGTGGGAACGATTACACGACACGTCAGCTGCGGCGTTTCCCTCATTTCATGTAATATGGATATTACTTGCGGTTCGAATCTACGGCAAAGCAATACCTTCATTGAAAATATTGTGGTGGTCGTGGACTTTTTTTATCTGCATTAGCTGTATCACTACCGGTATGCACGCTATTGTAGATGTGCTTGCTGCCGGATTGGTGGTTCTCCTGGTTACACGAATCAATATGGTGTGGGAGAAATTACGTTCTCTCTCAGAACGAGTTGCTAATTCATGGAAGGAGTGGCGTATCGGTTCAGTTCGAATTATCAACCACGGTATATATGCCGGATTAGGAACATTCCTTGGATTATCCATCAACGGAATTTTGTTAGGTCCCGATTATATCGTTCCCAATTTGATTGTTGCATTCTCAGGACTCATCATGGCGGGGTTGTGGGCGCAGTTCGTTGAAGGATCACCAAGCTTGTTGCGACCGTTTGGTTACTATGGTGGCGTTATTGGTGTTCTCCTCGGCTCGTTGATTGCTTCATTGTTCGATGTAAACATTTGGTTGCTTCTCGGAGTGTACGGTGTTACTGGTAATTTAATTCAAGCGATGGGAAGATTGCGATGCCTTGTCCAGGGATGTTGCCATGGTAAAGAAGCATCACCGGCAGTGGGGATACGATACACACATCCCCGAAGTCGTGTATGCCGTCTTTCCAAATTTACTAACCTCCCTATTCATCCAACACCCCTCTATTCAATCCTTTGGAATATAATCACCGGACTTCTTCTCGCTCGATTGTGGTCTCTCCACGCATCGCTTCCACTGATTGCCGGTCTTTACTTGATACTGAACGGACTCGGAAGGTTTGTTGAGGAATCGTACCGGGGTGAGCCGCAAACACTTGTACTCGGGAAGCTGAGATTATATCAATTGATTGCAACTCTCAGCGTTGTATGCGGGGCAATTCTAACAACTCTAAAGATTTCATCAGAGGTACCGAATCCACAATTCACATGGATAGCCGTGATCGCAGCGTTTGGCTTTGGTTTGGTTACGTGGTTTGCACTTGGGGTAGATTTTCCAAATGCCAACAAACGGTTTTCAAGATTAGTATAAGGATAAATGGATGCTATGGAAGAAATAACTCAACGTATCAATCAAGCATTAGCGAATGAAGAAGTCAGGGCAGAGCGATTTGCAAACAGTGCTCGTTTAACGCTTCTCATCATTCTATCATGTGTTGCAGTTCTTAATGCCGGCTCGATAACATTCGAGGCGAACCTTTTAAACTTCGGAGCATTGCTCCTCGGCTTTGCCTACGGAACAATCGTGTATCTCTTCATCCGCCGCATTGGCTATCGCCCAATTATGAAATATATCACCTCTTGCATTGATATCGTGATACTGTTTTTACTTCTTTACTTGTACACCACGATAGAGATTCCATCGGTCGCTTTGAAACAATATATTTTCATGATCGCTTTCCCGCTTATCATTCTAACTGTCTTCCGCTACGATAGAAAACTAACGATGCTGAGCGGTGGTTTAACAATTGTCCTTTACATTGGACTTGTTGTCTATCTTGCGGTTACACAAGCTATCACTATTACAAGCGGTGGATACTATCGCGAGCTTTTCAGCGATGAAATAACCTTAATAGGTCAGCTTACAAAAATTCTGATTCTTGTCGGCTTTGTAGCCCTCGCATCATATTTAACCAAGTACACACGCCGACTGCTCAACAAACTGATACGCGTCGAAGTTGGACTCTTAGTTCAGAAAGAGGCAACAGATATGGAGCTGGAGATCGCCTCACAAGTTCAAAGGAAGCTCCTGCCTCATCAGCTTCCAGCCGTACGCGGGCTTGAGATATTTGGAAAAATTCTTCCCGGTAAATTCGTTGCCGGTGATTACTACGATTTCATAAAGCTTTCAGAAACTTCACTTCTGACGGTCGTTGCAGATGTTTCAGGTAAAGGTGTGCCTGCTGCTCTGATCATGTCGGAAGTACGGGCTTCAACACATCTTCTCGCTTCAATGAGTTTAACATTGGAGGAATTTGTTCGCCGACTAAACGGATTGCTTTATGAAAGTACAGA
This sequence comes from uncultured Chlorobiaceae bacterium, assembly GCA_964354225.1. Taxonomy (GTDB): domain Bacteria; phylum Bacteroidota; class Ignavibacteria; order UBA10030; family SZUA-254; genus CAYGZC01. Next base: position 6,346 of record CAYGZC010000041.1, read on the forward strand.
CAAAAAAGATTTTGTAACATTTTTCGCTGCTGTGATAAACACTACCGATGGAACTATCCAGTATGTAAATGCAGGTCATCCACCACCGTTGATTTATTTGAATAAAGCTATACGATTACTTTCTGAAAGGACGCTT
>CAYGZC010000042.1:0-6129 GCA_964354225.1 uncultured Chlorobiaceae bacterium
ATGGGTCAATTAACTCAAGATGTTAGTAAACTAACAGAGGAGGAACTTAAGGCTAAGGAAGCCCTAGACACTAAAGTTAAAGGGTTTGTTAAGTTGGACGCTGTTAGATATACTGACAAAGTAGTTACTGGTGAACGTTCAATGAGAGCATCAGTAGATAAACGTTTAGGGGCTGAATATGTAAAATTAACTCCCGAAGAGAAAGAAAGGAATATAGCATTTTATTCCAATTTAAATTTTGTTAAGGAAGGTAACGGCAACGGAAACCAGCAATTACTACCATTTAGTTATAAAGGATGGAAAGCAAAGAATAAACTATTTGATGTATCTAAATTAGAAGAGAAGCTAAGATTTAGCGGTAAATTAAATGTTGGTAATCAGTATGTGCAACCAAGGGCTGAACCCACTTTTCAGATGAGACAAATGAAAGAACCTTTAATGTTTCCACAGAACCAAGTTAATCAAAGACTATTCCCAGTTAATCCATATGCTGAATGTTCTGTAGGACGACCTATAATGATGTCTAATGAAAGACAAAATGATTTTAATTATTCCAGCGGTTCAAATTATGCAAAAAATTCCACTTTATATTTCCAAAATTATGTTAATAATGGGTTTAAATTATAAAAATATTTAGTTTTTTTTATTTTCTATTTTATATATATACATGTCTAACGAAAGCGAAAATGAAATGGATCAAGTTGCTGCCTACCGCCACTTAAATTCTCTTGTTTATGCCCGTCCTAGTTCTGGTTCTTTAATTTCTCAAAGAACTCAGAAACTTAGCTACCCCGCATCTCTATCTTATACCATGGGTAATACTATTCAATTTGTTATTAATTCAGGTGCTGAATCTGTTTGGGGGCCTAGCTCTTATTTAAAATTAGCTATGGGTTATGATAACACGGCAGCCCCTACTATTGTTGGTTCCATGTTTAATTTATTCTCACAGGCTCGTCTTTATCATCGTTCTGGTGAATTGCTAGAACAGGTATTATTTGCCGATGTGTTATCCAACATAAAACTTAGATATGCTACAAGTTATAGCGATTATCAGAAGCTTAAATACTTAATTGGTGCTACTAATGTACCAGGTACTAATACCGTACCTTTAGGTTTTGATGCTACTGTTGCAACTGGTCGTACTGCTTCATTTAACCTTCCTCTTTCTATCTTATTTGGGGTCTTCAATAACCATTCTCAGTATATTCCTTCGCAATTGCTTGCAGGTGCTAGAATGGAACTTGTATTAAATTCATCTGCAGTCGCAAGCGGTTTTACTAATGTTACTATTAATACAGTAAGCCCTACTCTTTCACTTGATTGTGCTACTCTTTATGATGCAGCAAGTAAACAAATTCTCGAAGAGTCTGCGGATGTGTCTGAATCTGGTATCCAATTCACTTATTCCACTTATTTCGCTTCTCAATTTACTCCAACTGGTGGAGCCCTTAATATTGATGTTCTTCAGTCTGCATCAATCACTGAAAAAGTATTTGTTGTTGGGGCTCCTACCAATGATAACACTACTAAATATAATTTTAAATCCCTTGGATCTGCTTATTCACTTCAGGCTCGTATCGGTTCCCATTATCTGCCCATCTATGCTATTCAAAATGATAATGAATCCTTTTACCAAACTCAAATAGCCTTTAATGGTGCTTATAACCAGTATTCTAGCGCACCCGCACAAACTGGGGTATCTGTTGAATATATGACAGTTGCTTCTCCTGCTGCTGCTGATAATGCCGTATATGCTTTTTCCCTTGAAAAATCTGGGGCTGGTGTAGCTTTATCAGGTGAACCAACTAATAATTCCCGTATCTGTAATATTGCATGTTCTGGAGCTTCTGGTGTTGATAGTACTAATTTCAAATTTGCCACCGTGTTCTTACAGTATGTGAGAGTGGCTAACTGTATGGTTGATAGCTGTGTGGTAGATCGTTAAGAATTTGTTCAATTAATAATTATATAATATTAATTTTCTAATTAATAATATATAAAAATGTCATGGCTTGATACTGTTGCTGATTATGTTGATACAGTTTTTGGACGAGTGCCCGAATCAATGAATATTAGAGATACCTCAAATCCTAGAAACTTACCAAGAGCCACCAGAAAAAAAAGAATAACTAACCCTTACCCAATTACAGCTACTGGAAATATTATTAGGGATTATGATGCACCTATGCCTTTACCTCCTCCTAATGTTGAAACTATTAGTAGAAATGTTTCAGGAATAACCAAAAAAATAAGAAAACATTTACCAAAACAACCAAGAGGAACCGCTAAGGAAAGACAACAAATTAAAGATATCCTTAAAGAGTATGATACTCCACAAGCATTAAATGAACCAAGTACTGAAAGATTAAATAAAAATTTAGCTGGGATAACCAAACATTTGCCAACTAGGGGAACCGCTAAAGAAAGAAAAGAATTGAATGATAGAATTAGGGAGTATGAATTACCACATGCATTAAGTGACCCAAGTAGTGAAAGACTCCATAAAAATCTTAAAGGAATATCCAAAGCAATAAGTAAGCATCTACCAGAGTCTGAAACAAAAGAATCACATGATTCATATATGAATTCATCCACTTATCAAAATCAATTAATAGCTGAACAAAAAGCCAGAGAAGAACAAAATAAACCACCTGTAATACCTAGTACAACGGCACCTGTTGGGCAAAGACCTACTATACCAAGACCCCCAAGGGTTACTACACAAGATGGAACTATTCAAACGCCTCCGTTGCCTCCGTTGCCTCCGTTGCCTCCGTTGCCTCCGTTGCCTGTAACTGTACCACCAGTAGTATCTAATGAAGTTGCTATTTATGAACCTCCTATTACAACGGATGATACATCAAAGGCTGTAGTAGTTTATACACCTCCCACTATTAAATCAGTTCAGGAATCAGTACCAGCTGTATTAGTCCCTGATAATATTGACCCAGAAACTATTATGAAATATATTAAAAAACAATCTAATCTAAGGAAGGGGCGATATAATCCGCATATTTTAAATAATCAATCTATTGTAGAACAAGCTAGGATAGCTGGTTTGGCCTCATTTAGCAACTTAAGAAAATAAAATCTATAGTTAATTATATAATGAATATTGGTAATCAATTGCCTGGGGTTTTACAGAGATCTAACGATGAGTCTTCTAGATTTAAATATTTAAGAATTTCATCAAAAGAAATATCAAATGGGGGTACACCTTCTAACTTTACTGTTAATTTTGGAAATGATGGATCACTTGATAGATGCATGTATATTAAGCCTATTGCTTGTATTTGTCCTAATGTAGCTAATAATATTTCAGTAGCTTTATCTAATAACACTTTTCTTATTACTTGTACTGGTACAGGTCTTACATATACATCTCCTGATGGGTTTTATAGTGTATCCGATCTTTTGGGTAATTTAGTAATCTATATTAACAGTGTTATGGGTGCAGGTTATTGTACGGGCACTATTGTTAATAATCATGTTGTTTTAACTGTAACTGGTTCTGATATTTTGGGAATATCAGCGGTTAATAATCCTATGGCTTACGCTTTAGGTTATACAGGTAGTGGTTTTGGTGCATCAATTACTGCCCCCTCATTACCTGCCTTATCTGGTGCCACTGTTTTATATATCCATTCATCTACCGTAGGAAATAATGCAACTTACTTAAACACTTCTAATAATAATGTTAATGGGGTTAATGGTGTTTTTACTATGCCTATGACTGGAGGATTTGGTACAATTGAATCTACTTTATTTGATGAAAGCCAAAAATTAATACTTGGATGTTCTGGAATGGCTGTCCGTCAATTAAATTTCACTCTTAGAGTCAATGGTGGTAGATTATACTCAGAGCTGACCGTTAATCAAGAATTTATACTAGTTCTTAAAATCTATATGATGTAAAGTATAGTTACAATAATTATTATAATAAATTAATATCTAAATTATTATAATATAATGTCAAATGTTTTCGGAAATCGTGGAGGTGGTGGAGGCTTTGCTAATCCAGCTACTACTAATTTAGATATGAATTCAATATATAAAATAGTTGAATTAGCAAATGGAACAGACCCTAAAGACGCCGTAAACCTTAGCCAATTAACTACTTATAACCCTTTTAATCAGTCATTAAATACTACTGATAATGTTCAGTTTCAAAATGTTAACATGAATGGGGCTTGGCAAATACCTAATAGTCAACCAAGTAGTCCTAATGATACTAACACCTACGCCCTATCTAGTCGCGGGGGCTTACTTAATATTACAACTAACGGGGCGAATCCTGAAGGCCAATTACATATAAGACTTGCCTTAGCACCTCCTAACTATGTGGCGGTTGATATTCCTATACCTAGCGGTTATATTTCTGGTCCTGATTTATGTGATTACATACAAAACTATTTTAATGCGCTCAACCTTGGCGGTGCTCCTGGTATCGTTGCATGTAGTCAATGTAGATTTGTTTTAAATTATTTCAATATTATAATAACTAACTCAGATGCAAATAATGGCTATTGGGCTCAGACTTATACCTTGATGGGGGGTCCCCCGGGTAGCGTTAGCGAATTGATGGGCGTTGTAGTAGATAGTACTAGAATTTATACTCAGACGATTGTCGGGTCGCTTCCTATAACTCTTATCGCTGTCGTGGGCTGGTTTAGTACGAATAGCGCTTATCCAATTCAAAACGGTTCACCCTATATTTATTCTACGGCACAGGATAAATGGTATTGTAGTGATAATTTATATACACCTGACTTTTTATCTTATATGGACTTTAACAATAGCAGTTATAATTTATTTCAAAATGGATCGAATAGGTTGAAAATAAACTCGACGGACGCCTACCTATACTCACCCAACACATTAAATTTTGTCGATGTATCTGATGCCGGTGTGTCCGTCGTTCAGAACTCAATGGCTCGGGTAAGCTCGACTGCATTTTCTACATATATGATGGCACCAAACGGGATAACCGATTGTTCTGTAAGCAATAACGGGGTAGGGTTCATGGTTGATACTGTACCTAGATTCAGTGCATTATCTGCAGGCGCTACAACTATAAAATCATATGATGATACGATGTCGGTTGTGCTTGCTAGCAATTCATTTACAGCATCAACAAGCACAAACAATAAAATATTATTAACTAGTTCCGGATTTACGTACGCCCATAATAATATTCAAAAAATGATTATGAACGCCAACAACTTTTTAGTATCGAACGGAGCAACAAATCGTTTAGATGTCTCAGGGTCTAATTCAATTATCTCGGCGCCCGCGGGGTTAAATAGATTATATTTAGACGATTCATTAATGAAGTATGATGAAGGTGCTCAAAATAGACTAATTATTGATACCGTGAGGTCTCGATTATTAAGTCCAAGTGGCGTTTATACTCTTGAATCTAATAATAGCGGTTCGGGGTTTGTAGCTAATGGAACCACTCGTATGGGTATATCTGGATTTCAATCGTATGTCTATTCGCCTGATTATTATTCACTATTTGCGAACACGAATACATATATTACAATGGAACAAAGTGGGATAACTAAACTTCTTATTAATGAAGATCCGCTAATCGGCACTTCGCTTTGGGGACCTTCTGGTTCTGGTAGAATTGAATTACTCAACGCACTCATTAATTTGAGACAGAACAGTGTTAATAGATTTGTAATTAATAATGCTGAAACTTATTCCTTTTCCCCTTCATTGTTGAATTATTCGTATAAATCAGATACTGAGATGGCTAACTTTTTTAATAGTGTCAATAGGTTTTCAATTGGTTCAACCTCATCAATTTTAAAAAGCCCTGATACTAATAATTATATAAATATTAATAATAATGGGTTAACTTATACTGATGCGGGAACGAATCGATTATCGATATCAGATACAACAACATATATAGCCGCTCCTTCATCTTCTACTTATTGCAGTGTTGCGAATACGGGGGCATCTATCACGGTTGACGCATTGAATAGATTTACAGCCTCATCTGGGGGAAATACTACTATAAAATCATTTGATAATACTACCACGGTTACACTTGCGGGGGATAACTTCACGGCATCAACGACAGCGGGGGCATTGGTTGTTAATGCTGATTTTAAT
>CAYGZC010000043.1:0-1948 GCA_964354225.1 uncultured Chlorobiaceae bacterium
TGATGTCATTGCGCAAAACCTTGACCCAAAAATCGTATGGCATCGACATGATATCAAAGGCGAGCTTGTGCCGACCGGAGTTTACCTCTATGTTATCTTAATCGACGGTAATCGGTACACTGGTAAATTTGCTGTGATAAAAGAATAAATGAATACAATCTCATTTACAACCGAGAAGATCGCGAAAACCTTCAACCGACGAAAGATATTTTCTGAGATTTCTTTCTCGCTGAAAAAATCAGATTCATTGGCAATCACAGGACGAAACGGCTCAGGTAAATCAACACTCTTGAAAATCCTCGCTAATGTTCTATCTCCAACCAAAGGGGAGATTGAAATGAAAATCGATGATAAGATTGTCAAGCCAACAGATTATTTTGCTTATCTTGGCTTGGTTTCTTCCTATCTTCAATTGTATGATGAATTCAGTGGATGGGAGAACCTGGATATCTTCCGGAGGATTCGTGGTGTTGATGCTTCGGATGATTATCTTACAGAACTTCTTCGTCGAGTAAATTTATGGGAAAGACGAAACGATTATGTTCGCACATATTCTTCCGGTATGAAGCAGCGTTTAAAATATGCTTTCGCTTTAATTCACAGACCACCGATTCTTTTACTTGATGAACCAACTTCAAACCTTGACACTGAAGGTATTTCTACCGTCTATCAAATCATGGAAGAGCAAAAAAAGGCAGGCATTTTAATCGTTGCAACGAATGATGCAGAAGATATGAAAAAATGCGAGCAAGTGCTCGACTTGAATACACAAGCATCAGGAAAAGATCCGAAATGACGACCTTCTCATCAATCTCCGCTACGTTGACTATCTTTAAAAAAGATTTGCGTTCTGAGTTACGGACTCGTTATGCTCTAAATGCTCTCATAATGTTTGTCATTACAACGATTTCGGTTATTCTCTTTGCAATTGGAAATGAAAGTGTTTCCCCGGAATTGCTTTCGGGTATTTTGTGGATAATTATTTTCTTCTCAACTATGTCGGGCCTCTCACGCTCGTTCGTGAGTGAAGAAGAGAGAGGCACAGTGATGACGCTCCATTTAATCGCTCGTCCGCTAACAATTTATTTCGGAAAATTACTCTTCAACCTCATTCTTCTCGGTGCTTTAAATGTTTTTACGGTTTTACTCTATCTGCTTTTTGTTTCGGGATTCACGGTTAGTAATTATTTGATTTTCAGTATAACTATTTTATTAGGCACACTTGGGCTTGCAAGCGCATCAACAATCATTGCTGCAATCATAGCAAAAGCAAACACGAAAGGAACGCTGTATCCTGTTCTCTCGTTCCCAATCTTGCTGCCGCTTCTTCTTACAGTCATCAACGCAACAAAACTTTCCGTTGAAGGTGCTGCATTCATTGATGCGGTAGGCGATTTTCAAGTTTTAATATCCTATCTTGTAGTAATCACAACAATCTCATATTTACTATTCGAATATATCTGGAAGGAATAACGGACGTTTTGCTCCTTTATCCTAAATTTTGTATCTTAATCCATAACCATTGAAATAATTATCTCAAGATCGAGCATAAATGGCGTTTAAACTGCTTTTAGGTATATGGCTGTGTTTAGTTATCATTGCGGGAATCTCCCTTCCGATAACAACGAATCCAACAAATTGGTATGATCTGCCGTTTGTTCCGGGATTAGAGGATAAGGCGCGTATTATTTTTTTTCATGTACCGATGGCATGGGTGACGACTTTAGCATTCATCATTTCATTGATTTATGGTATAAGATTTTTAGCCAAGAAAAATATGGACGATGATCTTAAATCAGCTGCATCCGCCGGGTTGGGATTGATGTTCTGTATCCTCGCAACTGTAACGGGTTCACTATGGGCTAAGTTTAATTGGGGTTCCTTTTGGAATTGGGATCCACGCGAAACATCTATCTTCGTATTGCTTTTAATTTATGGTGCATACTTT
>CAYGZC010000044.1:0-33436 GCA_964354225.1 uncultured Chlorobiaceae bacterium
GGAATAATTCCTCCTCCAAATAGAAGCACATCTTTAAGACCTTTTTCTTGCATAAGATTAAGAATACGCGGGAAGATAGTCATGTGAGCCCCACTTAGAATACTGACACCTATAGCATCTACATCTTCCTGGAGTGCAGCTTCAACAATCATTTCGGGAGTCTTCCTCAAGCCGGTATAAATTATTTCCATCCCCGCATCACGCAGAGCGGCAGCGATAACTTTTGCCCCACGGTCATGTCCATCAAGTCCAACTTTTGCAATTAATATCCTGATTTTTCGTTTCATAATTGATTCCTACACAAGTCCAATCTGTTTTTGAAATATCTGCATTGAAAGATAAAACTTTGTTAGCGGAAATCCAACTACATTATAAAAACAGCCGTCGATTTTTTTTACGAAGACAGCTCCGTAATCGTCCTGGATGCCATACGCACCAGCTTTATCCATTGGTGAACCGGAACGAACATATTCCTTGATCTCCTCCTGATATAGGTTTCGGAATGTTACATCGGTAACTTCGTAGTCGGTAAGGTATCGATCTGACGGTCGATCAAGAATTGTAAAGCCCGTGAATACTTGGTGTGTGTGACCACTTAGTGTGTTAAGCATTTGAATAGCATCTGCTTCATCGGTTGGTTTACCTAAAATATTTCCATTTAAAACGACAATTGTGTCAGCTCCAATAATAAATCCTTCCTCTATATTCTTACCGACTTCAATTGCTTTTCGATGAGAGAGAATAGTTACATGATCGATTGGTGATTGGATATGATCAAAATCTTCATCGACGCCGCTCTCTCTTACCTCAAATTCTAAGCCGATCTGCTTAAGAAGAATTTGCCGTCTCGGTGAACGTGAAGCGAGTACTATTTTTTTCTTTACTATCATTGAATGCAGGATTGATAAAAAAAAAGAGCGATGATATCGTTCGCTCTCTTATACAGTTAAACTCTTTAAAGATTGTTATCTGAACATTGCCTTGATGCTTCCCCAGGTTTTTCGAACACCGGAGACGTTATGATTAACGGTAATAGGTGGTTCATTTAGTGCCGGGTAGTAACTCTCACTGTTTGAGTGTTTGACTTTTATTCTATAAAAATAAATTGTCGTTGTTCGTTTGAATGCTGAGTTATCAACAAACTCGTACACTGATGGTCCTTTCGGATCTATCGTTGCAATACTGCCATATCCACCGTTATAACTTGTGCTGCGGAGAACTTCGAAGCTGATAATATTATTTTCATTTTCAGTAACCCAACGGATGGTTATATTGATACCATCACTGAATGCCTGTAACGAGCCGGATCTGATAACACCTGCGAGTGTAATACCTGAAAGGAATAGCATAAAAAGTATGTAAACTACAAACCTCTTAGTCATATTTGTTAATTGAAGATATGCAAGAAGAACGAGAAAGTCAAGTTTTTTGAAAAAATATTGTGCGCGAGGCGAGACTTGAACTCGCATACCCTTCCGGGCGCCACCCCCTCAAGATGGTGTGTCTGCCAGTTCCACCACTCGCGCAAAAAAACCAAAATTTAAACCATATCCCTAAAGGATGCCTTCGGTGCAAAAACCAAAAAACTTAGCTCAAAATCAAGAATTCCTAAATTTGGATTTTGAATTGTTTTATAGTGAACCCGGTTGGATTCGAACCAACGGCCCTCGCCTTAAAAGGGCGATGCTCTACCAGCTGAGCTACGGGTTCCTCAATTATAATCTTTAATAAAAGTTCTATTCGGACTTAAAAATATACTAAAATATTTTGGGAGTAGCAAGAGAACCGAACATAACCAGAAACGTAAGTTGGCTTCCGGGATAGGAACTCGGACTTTCTACTAACTAGAATAATCCTGTACATTTGAAAGTAAACATATGAATAATTAATTTGCAATATGCTCAACTCTAAAAAAAGATCGAAGAATTATCCAAGTTATCTCAGACTGTATCAATCGGAAGAACTCCAGACAAGGTCAGATATACTATTCAAGTGTTTAGTTGAATGCGATATTTTTCCAAGAAAATGCGGAGTAAATCGACTTGCCGGACAGATTGGCAAATGCCGCTCACTTGAAAAGCCAATTATCTCAAGTGCATTACCCCACTTCGGGGAAGAACCACCACTTGTTGGTACTAATGGTTCTGGTACAATTTTCTTCACGAATCGTAATTTGTTTTGTATCTACTGCCAGAATTACGAGATTAGTCGGCTTAAACAAGGAAGAGAAATCGAGAATGCTCAACTTGCAAGTATCATGCTGCATCTTCAGGAACTTGGCTGCAATAACATTAACCTTGTATCTCCCTCTCATTTCGTCCCACAAATCGTTGCCGCACTTGAAATAGGTATCGGTAATGGACTTACCATTCCAATCGTCTATACCACGGGGGGATATGATTCGGTTGAAACATTGAAGATATTAGATGGTATTGTTGATATCTATATGCCAGATTTCAAATATTGGGATGACCTGAATGCGCTCAAATATTCTGGTGTGAAGAATTACAATAAAGTCGCACAGGAAGCTATAATTGAAATGCACAGACAAGTTGGTGATTTGCAGATTAATAAAAATGGAATTGCAGTTAAAGGATTACTTATCAGACATCTCGTTCTACCCAAAAACATCGCGGGCACTAACAAAGTTTTGGAGTTTATTGTGAAAGATATATCAAAAGATTCTTACACCAATATAATGGATCAATATAGACCCTGCTTTCAGGCATTCCGCAGACCAGAATTGAATCGGAGGATAACATCGCAAGAGTATAAATCTGCTATTAATTACGCTAAGGCACTCGGGCTACATCGAGGATTCAATACTTAAGAAAGGATTAGCGTATCAGGAGCATTTTTTTTGTATCTGTGAACTCGCCCGCTTTCATTCGATAGAAATAAATTCCACTTGGTAGATTTTCTACATTCCATCGGATTGTATATTCGCCCGGTTCTTTTATCTCATTAAGAATTGTTGCAATCTCACTCCCTACGATGTTGTACACCTTTAAAGAAACTACTGATGTATGACTGATGACAAATGACACTTTTGTTACAGGATTAAACGGGTTTGGGTAATTCTGTCTCAACTCAAATCTTTCTGGTATCCGTGTAAGTTGATCCTCAACCGATGTATTCGATTGCGAATATTTTACCGCTGACATGACACTCCAATCGGTGCTCTTACTTGTTCCAGCAACATACACATTTCTTTCTCTATCAAGACTAAGTGCAAGTGCCTGATCATCGCAATCTTGACATGCACTGTATCGAGCTATCCATTGTAGTATACCTGATGCATCGTACTTCACCGTCGCAAAATCGGACATATAATCGGATCCAATACTATTGCCGGTCACATAAACATTTCCATCCCCGTCAACTGCGATTGCATTCGGTCTATCTTCATTGTGAGCAAATCCGTCATAGAATACATGCCATTGTGCCGTTCCATTTTTATCATATTTTATTGTTATATAATCGGAGCTGCTATAATCTGTTCTAACACTGATTCCAGTAATATAAACATTCCCATCACTATCCAGTGTAATTGCTCTTCCTTGTTCATTTATTCTTTCGCTTGATGAGAAACGAACAGCCCAGAGCTGCGTTCCGTTGGCATCATACTTTACTGTTGCAATATCATACGTAGTATCAATTCCAACACTCCAGCCTGTTACATAAACATTAGCATCCTGATCTACGCTCATAGCCACTGCTCGATCATCACCTGAGGTAGGACCATCATACCTAGCTACCCATTGTTCAGCTCCTTTCGAGTTATATTTTATAGTAGCAAAATCTGCACCTGTGCTTATACCATAACTTAAGCCTGTTACATAAACATTACCGAGGTGATCGATACCCAAAGCATAAGCCAGATCATCAGCGTTAGCTGCGCCATTGTAGCGAACTGACCATTGTTCGGTACCTGCAGAATTATATTTAACCGTTGCATAATCGTATGAAGGGGTACCAATACTATAACCGGTTACAAAAACATTTGAACTGTCATCGATTGCAATACCTGAAGCAAAGTCATAGCTATCAGCCGGACCATTGTAAACCTTTTGCCATTGCTGATTACCATTCTTGTTGAATTTTACTGTCCCATAATCACACGCGAAAAAAACACTATATAAAGTACCTGTTACATAAACATTACCAACTTTATCCAATTGCATCGAAGAAACGTTATCATCACTATTCAGAGTACCATTAGAAGAAACACTCCATTGCAATGTCGATGTGCGATCATACTTTACTACCCTAAAATCCTCAAACGATGATGGATTATAGCTGGTTCCTCCAATAAACACATTTCCGGTAGTATCTACATAAAGTGTTTTCGCATAATCGATGCTCATACCCGGTCCATTTGCTCGAACGGGCCATAATTGATCCGATGTTCCGGAAAATGTGTATTTTGCAACGAGAAAATCTTCTCGAAAAGTTGAACCGACACTGTTGCCAGCGACATAAATGTATCCATACTGATCGATTGCTAGCGCCTTTGCTTCATCATCTAAATTATAGAAGCCATTATACCGGGCTACCCACACTGGAGTCCCAATTGAATTATATTTGACAGTTGCAAAATCAAAGGATGATGCATAACCGAAACTTGTGCCAGTGACATATACATTTCCCCCTTCATCGGTCAATAACGCAACAGCTTGATCGTTACCATTACCAAGACCATTATAAATCCGCACCCATTGTTGGATTCCACTACTATTATATTTTATAGTTGTATAATTTTGTCCAGATTTTTGGTAATAACTTGAGCCGGTTATATAAACATCTTTGTTTTTATCGACAACAATAGCAACCGGATCATCGATATTATTTTCTGGACCGTTGTATCGCGCAATCCATTCCTGAGCACCCAGGGGATTGTACTTTATTGTTACATAATCAGAAGAAAATTGTGCTCCCAAGCTTCTTCCGGTAACATAAATATTTCCAATATTATCTACAGCGATTGCCTTTGCAACATCTGTCCCATTTCCAGTTCCATTGTAATACAAACCCCAAACCAACGCCCCTACCGAGTTATATTTCACAGTTAAAAAATCGTTGGATGTTCCAGATCGTCTTCCGGTTCCAGTTACATAAGTATTGCCATTTCTATCGAGTGCAAGTGCCACGGCATTATCATCCAAATTATCCGCTCCGTTGTATCGGCTTATCGAGAGTTGATTACCTTGAGAGTTGTATTTAATTGTAACGTAATCATTACCGGCTCCATTACTGCCACTTGTACCCGTCACATATATACATTGGTTTGCATCGATTGCAATGGCAACAGGGCGATCATCTTTATTACCCGTGCCATTGTACCAAGCTACCCATTCCTGAGAACCATCTGTGTTATATTTTATAGTTACATAGTCTAAATTACCATTAACGCTAAGGGAATAACCGGTTACATAAACATTCCCCGAATCATCTACCACGAGCCCAGTAGCACTACTCTGAGCTTGTCCGAATTGTGAAGTCCATATAAGCATACCGTTTGAATCATATTTCACAGTAACACAATGTAATGAATCAGAACCGGCAACATATACATTCCCATTCCGATCAGTCACCATGGCAGCTACTCTATTGTTTCCAACACCGTCGTTAAACCTGGAGGGCCATTGATCGACCTCATTGCCAATATATTTCAAAATTAAGTAATCGTATCCGGTAGCGATGCCCTGGCTGTTTCCCGCAACATATATATTCCCTTTTGAATCGAGAGCGAGCGAAGTTGCGTAATCATCTTCACTTGCAGGACTATTATATGATTCGATCCAATCAATTCTTCCATCGAAATTAAATTTGATGGTTGTAAAATCTCTGGACGATCCAGCTGAATAGTTAATTGAACCCGTTACATAGACTTTTTCGTTTTGGTCATCGATTACCAAATCGATTGGTATGTCCGTCAGATTTTGGGATCCGTTGTATCGTGCATACCATTGTGCTGAACCGTTCGAATCATATCCAATCGTTAAATAGTCTTCAGAAGTAATTCCATCCCAGCTGGAGCCGGTGACATATACATTACCCTTCTGATCAACTCCGATTGCAGTAGCGATGTCATTTCCATTGAGTGAATTATTGTAAATCGTAACCCACTTACGATTACCCTTCATGTCGTATTTTAACGTTGCGTAATCGTATCGAGTCCCAGACTGATAACTGTACCCCGTTACATAACTATTTCCCTTGTGATCAACTGCCATCGATGTTGCAACATCAGCACCATTTCCGGGCGGCGTGAAAATATCAGACCATAATTCCACACCAGAACTATCATAATTCAAGATAATATAATCCGCGCCTGTTGTTGAACTAACACTATATCCAATAACATGTAAATTACCGGCTGAGTCTACACACATTGTGGTAGCACGATCATTATTATTTGCTCCGCTATTATAGCGATTAATCCATTCCTCAGCACCAAGAGTATTATACTTGATCGTTACGATATCTTGACCTGATCCAGCTGAATATCCATAACCTGTAACATAGATACCTCCATTTTTATCCAGAACAATTGCCACTGCAATATCAACGCTATCATCCGAGTCATTATATTGTTTTATCCAGTCAATCGTTCCATCACTCCTGTATTTTATTGTTACATAATCGAGCTGCGAGGCACCGCCAAAACTATATCCTGTAACGAGAACATTCCCATTTCCATCAACAGCAATTGATGTTGCTTCATCATAGCCGTTCCCAGGTCCATTATATCTTCTCGTCCAAAGAGTATCTCCGCGTTTATTATATTTTATGGTGAAATAATCCGCTCCGCTGTAAGTTGTAAAACTTACTCCGGTAACATATATGTTTTGAAGATTATCTGTTATAATTGCATTAACGTAATCCTCCGAAGGCAGTAAATTCGATGCGTAACGCTGCACCCATTGTTCATACACATCTCCAACGAGTACACTTTTTGCTTCATCGGTCGGCATCAAACCACCATGTTGTATTGGTAGTGATGCAGAATCTCTAAATAACCAAAATGGTTTTGAAGAATCATTCTCATGATCAGCATAAGTAAGATAACGCAAACGAAATGGTGCGAATTTCACCTTGTGGTCTGCGTTCACTGGCTGGAAGGATGGAACTATCAACTTGTCATCGTTCTGTGAATAAACTAACAACGTCGAGATAAGATGAAGTGAAATTATATACTTTAGCTTTAAGTACATGTTTCGAATAATTTATTTTTATTCATACATATGAATGTGTATCAAAAGATAATATAGTGATTATAAGAAAGCTTGTCAATCAGGAAAATCCTGATACGCTATCAGGGAATCCCTGATAAGGAATTTACGACAATCATATTATACCTCTCCCAATTACAAGAATTCTTCTATAAAGATGTGGTTTTCAATCTATTTATTTAAACTGCCAAACGAGTCTGACTATGAAGTTCTACCGAAACGACGATCTAATTCCGATAGCGAAAGCTTAATTATCACGGGTCTTCCATGTGGACAAACAAGTGATACCTTAGAATCAAATAACTGCCTAATCAACGAACGCATCTCATCCGAATTTAACGAATCACCAGATTTGATCGCTGCTTTGCACGCATACGATTTTGCCAACCTCTCTCTTGGTTCTATTTTAGGATTCTGTTCATCATCTTTGTAAAGATCGAGAATATCTTGTAGAATCTTTCCCTCCTCCCCAGGCTTGATATCTATTGGAACGCCATCAAGAATGACAGTTGTATTACCGAATAACTTCAAGCTGAAACCAAGATTGTCGAGTAACTGAATCAATTGTTTAACAAGTGCACTGTCGGCAACGGTTAACTGAATTGTGTGTGGAAAAAGTAGCTGCTGCGACTTTGAATCAGATCTATTGAAGCGTTTAGAAACTTGTTCATATAATATTCGTTCGTGGGCTGCATGTTGATCTACTATCATAATCCCGGATTCAACCTGAACTACGATGTATTTATTATGAAGCTGCCAAACGGGAAAATCGTTTATTGAGGAAACCATTGGTTCGTTTTTCTCTTGGAGTTGATCAAGGCGGGATCCAATGCCTGCAGTTGGTTCTCCGAAGCTGTCTTCAGTTTTAGCGTGTGTAGATGGAAAACCAGATGATCGAGTCGATTCTGGAGATAACTTTTCTAATGGAGTTACTGGGCATAGTAATTCTTTCCAATTCACTTCTGCTTGATTTGTGTTCGCCAATCTTGAGCGAAATTGAGAACCTAATTTTTCTCCATCTGAAATAGTTTCTTTTATCTCCACCTTTGGTATCAAATCGTGATGCGACAGTGTTTTTCGGATTGCTGCTAAAATAATTTTGTAGATCGAGCCTTCGTTTTCAAATTTAACTTCCATTTTGGTTGGATGAACATTCACATCCACCTTCCGTGGATCAATAGTCAAGAATAAAATAAAAATCGGAAAACTACCTTTTTCTAATATGTGTTCGAACCCTTGGAACACTGCATGGTTAATATTCCTATTTACAATGTATCTTCCATTAAGAAAAAGGTATTGTTCGGCACGACCTTTCCGTGAAAATTCTGGTTTACCAAGGTAACCCCTTATCTCCATTAACTCATTCTTTTCATCAAGATAGATTAGCGCCTGGGCAAGTTTCTCTCCAAAGATTCCCTTAACACGATCATGAATATCGGTTGACTTGAGATTCAACACAAGCTCATCATCACTGATGAATTTTACATCTACTTTAGGATGGGACATTCCGACTCGCTGGATAACATCAATGATGTGTTTGAACTCCATCGGGTCGCTCTTAAGAAATTTCCTGCGTGCCGGAGTATTGAAGAAAAGGTTCTTTACCTGAATCGAGGTCCCAACAGCAGTTGCCTCTTCAGCAATTTCAACCACAATTCCACCATCAATCCGAATTTTGATGCCAACGTCAGATTCCCTCTTTCTTGTCCTCATCTCAACTTGGGCGACTGCGGCAATTGATGCAAGTGCTTCACCCCGAAAACCGAGGGTCCGTATATTTTCCAAATCCTCATACCTCGATATCTTACTTGTGGCATGACGCTGAAATGCTACAACGGCATCCTCCTTACTCATGCCATCTCCATTATCAACGATCTGGATTAATGATTTACCACCGTCTTTAATAACTATTGTTAGCGAACGAGCATGTGCATCAATAGCGTTTTCAATTAACTCCTTGACAGCAGATGCAGGGCGTTGAATCACTTCACCAGCAGCGATCTTGTTTGCTAAATTCTCTGATAATATTTTTATCGTCTGTGCCAAATCCAAATATCTACTGATTATTGATTAGTGATTTACTTATCACACCCAAACCGGGGCGATCATTCAATATTAACCTCCCGTTAATGACTTCTACACCTTCGAACGGATCATTTGCAATCAATATATTTCCATCAAGGTCAGCGTAATCAACTAAAGGGGATAGTTGTGCCGCTGCAGAAATCGCTACAGAGCTTTCGATCATGCAGCCAAGCATGACTTTCATATTCATGGCTTTTGCGGTGTGAATCATCCTCATCGCCTCGCGCAGTCCTGTACATTTCATTAACTTAATATTTATGCCATCAAATACCCCTTGGAGTTTTTGGAGATCGAACAAATGAATCACGTTCTCATCTGCAATTAGAGGAATATGTACATTCTCACGCACCCATGCCGTACCATCAATATCACTTACAGGCATCGGTTGTTCAACAAACTCAACCCCGTACTCTTCCAACCATAATATTTTATCAAGCGCTTGTTCTCTAGATTTCCAACCTTCATTTGCATCAACACGAATTATTTTATCGGTTACTTTGCGAATCGTCTGGATGATCTCCTCATCGTTCGGAACACCAACTTTTACTTTCAATATCGGATAAGGTTCAGCTTCTTTGACTTTTTGTTCAACGACATCAAGCGAATCAATACCGATCGTGAATGAAGTTAACGGGGTTTTTTCGTTATTCAAACCCCACAACTTCCAAAGTGGTACTGCTAATTTTTTCCCGATCCAATCGTGCAAGGCAATATCGATTGCTGCTTTAGCGGATGTATTTCCACTTGCGATATTTCCAACATACTTCAAGATATCTTCGATTTGGAATGGGTCGTTAAACCATGAAATATCAATTTTATTTAAAAACTCTACAACTGTTCGTCGAGTCTCACCGTAGCGTTCGGATGGCGCTGCTTCACCATATCCGATTATTCCATCATGCTCCAACTCAACGAAAACACATGACTCAATGTCTTTGGAGCTGCGTGAGATTGTGAATGTATGACGAAGTCGAAGATCGTAATTATAATAACGTAGCTTCATTGTGCTCTATCAAAAAGTGCATCTACAAATATTTTCTGGTGGAATGGCTGCAGATCATCTATCTTCTCACCTACCCCGATGTATTTGACAGGGATGTTCAATTCCTGATTTATCGCAAGCACAACACCACCTTTAGCTGTGCCATCAAGCTTCGTCATTACAAGTCCGGTTATCCCAACGGCAGCGGTGAATTGCTTGGCTTGTTGAATTGCATTTTGCCCCGTTGATGCATCGAGCACCAATAATACTTCATGCGGGGCTTCCGGGTTTATTTTCTGGATGACACGTTTTATTTTTTTCAATTCGTCCATTAAATTCACTTTGGTATGAAGACGACCTGCTGTATCGATTATCAAAACATCTACTCCATGTGCCACCGCAGATCTCAGCGCATCGTATGAAACTGCAGCAGGATCAGCACCTCGCGCTTGCTGGATAATTTCAACACCTGCACGTTTCGCCCAAATCTCGAGTTGTTCATTCGCTGCCGCACGGAATGTATCAGCCGCAGCTATCAATACATTCTTCCCTGCTGACTTATAATTATAAGCGAGTTTACCAATAGTCGTGGTCTTACCAACTCCATTAACACCAACAATCATTATTACATGGGGCTTTTGTCCCGATGAAAGAACGAATGGATCAATATCTATAACAGTACCATTTACTAACAGTTTTTGAATTTCCTCGCGCAATAAATTATCTAAATCAGCAGGGTTTTCATATCCATCCTTCTTAACACGTTGGCGAATATTTTCGATAATCTTCATTGTAGTGGTAACACCAACATCGCCGCTAATCAATATCTCCTCAAGGTTTTCAAGCAACTCCTCATCTATCTTCGTTTTACCCGTGAGAATTTTTTGGATCTTGCCAAAGATATTCTCACGCGTTTTAGTTAAACCTTCTTTGAGGTGTGTTAGTTTGAATTTATCGAAAAAGCCCATGTTAAGATTTCATATTTTATAATGTGGATTTAGAATTGTTGTTAATAAGATTAACAAACCGCTTGATATATAAAACAAATGAAAGAATTAATAATGTCAGGCAAGTATACAACAACACCTCTTTAATCAAAAATAATTCTTTAAAATCGAGCACTGCCATAATTAAAAATATGCCAAGAATAATGACTGCCCATTTCCCCATTTGATTTGAGATAGGAACAATATCTTTCGCTTTTTTTAGATAGACACCACCGCTAAAAATCAAAACATCACGACCAATAATAGCGACAAAAAACCATAAGGGTATTTTATCTTGAATTGTAAGTATGCCGCTAATTACTCCCACTGCGATCTTATCAGCAAGCGGGTCTAATATTTTTCCCAGTTCTGTTACCTGATTAAATTTTCTGGCAAAATAACCATCGAAGATATCTGTGAACGCGGCGATAATTATAAAGCCGAATGCCAACCAACGACTAACTTCATTATCCTTAAGAAGTAAAACTGAAATAGGTATCGTAAGAATAATCCGCAGAAGACTGAGTATGTTTGGAACTATCCAGAATTTCTCTTTCATCTGAAATTAAATTTCATGCTCGTCTTTTGAAACACCGTTTTCAATCGGTATTGGGAATTGACCGCTGAAACAGGCAGTGCAGTAAGATTCCCCGTTATCGTGGGGAACTGAATCATGAAGCTTATCAAGAGAAAGATAACCAAGACTATCGACTCCAAGTTCTAATCGAATTTTTTCAATATCACCACCGCATACATTCGCGATAAGTTCCTGCGGATCGGGAAAATCCATTCCATAATAACACGGATACCGAATGGGTGGAGATGTTACACGGAAATGTATCTCTTTCGCTCCAGCATTTCGGATCAACTTCACTAACTGCTTGGATGTTGTTCCCCGGACAATCGAATCATCAATAATTACAAGCTTCTTTCCTTCTAAAACTCCTCTTACCGTGTTGAACTTTGTCCGCACTCTCATCTCTCGAAGGTCTTGCATCGGCTGTATGAATGTTCTACCAACATAGTGACTGCGTATCAAGCCAATTTCATATTTACTTTTATTTCCTAATTTTGTGTTTGCACTTACAAAACCGAGTGTTGCAGTATTACTTGAATCCGGAACGTTGATGATAATAACTGTATCCTCACTTGCATTAGGTTGAACAGGATGTTCCCTGGCAAGTGATTTACCTAACTTCCGTCGAACGCGATCAACACTCTCACCGAATATCCAGCTGTCAGGACGGGAAAAATATATATACTCGAAAATACAGTAGTGCGGTGTACTGTTTCTCTTGCTAAGATGAAACGATTTTGCCTGACCTGAAATCAATGTTTCTTTATCAAAAACTAAAACCTCGCCTGGTTCAACATCGCAAACGTATTGTGCATTTATAATGTCGAACGCACACGTCTCAGAAGCAATTACGTATGAATCCCCAAGCTTTCCAACAGCGAGAGGTCGCCAGCCGTGCGGATCACGTGCTGCGATCAACATATCATCGGTCATGATTGCCAGTGAATATGCGCCTTCAACCCGGTTGAGCGCATCCATAATTTGTTTGATTTGATCTGTCTCTTTACTCTTGGCTACTAAATGTAATATTATTTCTGTATCTGATGTCGTTTGAAAGATTGTTCCTTGATCTTGAAGACATTTTCTTAAGTAACGGAAGTTTGTCAGATTTCCGTTATGAGAAATACCGATATTACCGTTACGGTAGTTTACTGTTAGCGGCTGGATATTCAAACTATTATCGGCAGCACCTGCAGTCGAATATCTATTATGCCCGATTGCAGCATTGCCTTTAAGTTTTTCTGTGACGATCGAATCGTCACGAAAAACATCATTCACTAAACCAAAATCTTTGTGGATGAGAAAATGATATTTGCCAGATTGCTTATCAAAGTATGAAGTAACTATGCCTGATGCCTCTTGCCCTCTATGCTGCTGGGCGTGTAAACCATAATATGTCATCTGGGCTGCTTGCGTGTGACCATAAATCCCAAAGATTGCACATCTGTCGTGTGGTTTCTCTTCTCGAGTAGGAATACCTGTATGTAGGTAGAATTGTTTCATATTACAAATTACTGAAAATTCTTCTTGGACTCAAGCATCCAATCTGGTGATAGTAGTATCGCGGAGCCAGTTTTTGTCGTCAGGATTAGGATAATCAGTTGTGTAATGTAAACCCCGACTTTCTTTCCGTATTAGTGCTGACCGAACGACCAGATCGGCGACTGTTGCAAGATTGCGCAGTTCGATGAGACCTTCAACTACTTTAGTTTTTTTATAAAAATTTTCGATCTCATCCTGAATGATGTGTAATCTCCTAAGGGCACGCTGAAGGCGGAGATCAGATCGAACGATTCCTACATAATCCCACATTACATGTTGGATTTCCTTTTTGTCGTGTTCGATGAGTACCCACTCTTCTGTATCAAATGTACCGCTGTCATCCCACGGAGGAATCTCGGGAATCCGTAGTGTCTGAGTTCGTAGACCTTCTTTCGCTTTCTCAACAGCCCGATGTGAAAAAACGATGGCTTCTAATAGTGAGTTACTCGCCAACCGATTAGCACCATGAACTCCCGTCATGGCCACTTCACCGCAGGCAAATAGATGCTCGATCAATGACCTACCATGAATATCTGTTACAACTCCGCCGCAAGAATAATGTGCAGCAGGAACAACAGGAATTAGTTCATTAGTTATATCAAGTTTATATTTAACAAGACAAGTTTCATAGATATGAGGGAAATGCTCCTTCAATTTTTCTTTCGGTAGATGTCTGAGATCAAGCAATACATATTCGTCACCATGTTTTTTTAATTCGATATCTATTGCTCGGGCAACAATATCGCGAGGTGCAAGCGAACCACGAGAATCATAGCGATCCATGAATTCATTATCTCTTTTAGTTTTCAGAACACCGCCAAAACCGCGTATCGCTTCGGATATTAAAAATGCAGGAGAACCAGAATCATACAACGTTGTCGGATGAAATTGAATGAATTCCATATTGGCAATAGTAGCACCAGCTCGGAATGCCATAGCAACACCATCACCAGTTGCGATTGAAGGATTGGTTGTGTGAAGATAAACTTGGCCAAGCCCGCCAGAACAAAGAACGGTTACATGAGAAAGAAATTTTTTTACGGAATTATTTTCCACATCAAGCACATAAGCACCCCAACAATGAATTGGTGTCACTCCATTTAAAGTTTTTCCAAGATGATGCTCGGTAATAAGATCAATGGCAAGATGATCTTCGAACATTTTTATATTCGGACAAGCAGCAATTGCAAGTAGCAGTGCTCGTTCGATTTCTGATCCACTCCTATCGTGAGCATGTACAATCCGATTGCGCGAATGCCCCCCTTCCCTTCCAAGATCGAGTGCACCATCTTTCTTGGTAAACTCAACTCCGATTTTTATGAGTTCTTGTATTCTTCTGGGTCCTTCCCTAACCACGAATTCAACAGCTTCACGATGACATAAACCTGCGCCGGTTTTTAAAGTATCCTGTATATGCAAGTCGAGTGAATCATCTGCAGAAATAACTGATGCGATTCCGCCCTGTGCATAATTCGTGTTCGACTCTGCTTTCGCTTTTTTTGTTATTACTGCAACAGTTCCAATCTGTGAAGCTCGGAGTGCAAAAAAAAGACCTGCAATGCCGCTGCCTATTACCAAGAAATCAGATCGAACTTCCATAGATTCGGCTTAAACCTTTAGTTTGAATTGTTGATTGCATTTCTGAAAGTAGTTTGAACAAAAAAATACACTTCTCTTTCAATGATTTCAAATCGCTATTGTTATGAATAACAAAATCAGCTTTGAGAACTTTCTCCCGCTGAGGCATCTGCGCTTTAATTTTATTCATAACCGCTGACTTTGGAGTATTATCTCGATTGATCAAGCGATTGATCCGATTTTCTTCATTTGCATCAACAGCGATAATATAATTATATGAAGATTTTATTTCTGCTTCGTAAATTAAAGCCGCCTCTACTATGATCAAAAGAAACTTTCCCTCACGGGTAATATTTTTAATTTCTCTATCGATAAAATCGATAACTAACGGATGAACAATTTGATTTAATATTCTCTGCTTTGATCGATTATGAAATATAAGCTTTGCTACACGTTGGCGGTCGAGTTTTCCATTTGGGAGATAAACATCACTGCCAAAGACATCAATAATCTTTTTCTTAATTTCCCTTTTCGAATCAATAAGGTTTCTTGCAATGATATCAGCGTGCAGCAATTTAGCCCCAAGTAATTCAAATATTTTTCCCACTTCGGTTTTACCAGTACCTATTCCGCCGGTTAAACCGATTTTGAGCGGTCGATATTTGAAATTAGTTTCCATTCTTTTTTAATAATAAAAACCAGCTTAACGGGGATAGTGAATTAGTGGCCTTCATCTCATCCAAATTTTGTCTTTACTTCGCATAAGCCACGGCTCTTGTTTCTCTGATGACGACAACTTTGATTTGTCCTGGGTAGCCCATCTCGAGTTGAATCTTTTTAGCAATATCATGTGCAAGCACATCAGCCATGAGGTCGTCAATCTTATCATGCGCTACGATTACCCGAATTTCCCTCCCCGCTTGGATTGCGTACGTTTGAGCAACACCATCGAATGATTTCGCCAGCACTTCAAGCTGTTCTAATCGTTTTGCATATCCCTCAACAGACTCACGTCGGGCACCAGGTCTAGAACCGCTAATCGCGTCTGCCGCTTGCACTAAAGCTGCGATAGTACTTTCCATTGGAATATCTTCATGATGTGAACCGACTGCATTGATTACAATCGGATGTTCACCAAACTTTTTGACCAAGTCGTAACCAATCAATGCGTGGGGACCTTCGATATTACGCTCTACAGTTTTACCAATATCGTGAAGTAAGCCAGCCCGTTTCGCCATAATAGGATCGATACCAAGCTCTGCTGCCATCAATCCCGTTAGATGTGCAACTTCCAAGCTATGAGAAAGGAGATTCTGACCGTAACTCGATCGGTATTTCATCTTGCCAATATGTTTTAATATATCCTGATTCGTACAATGTAAGCCTGCTTCTATGAATGCGTTTTCGCCGGTGTGCAGTATTTCCTCATCCAGTTCTTGCCTGACTTTTTCTACAACCTCTTCGATGCGAGCAGGATGAATCCTTCCATCTGCAATTAATCGCTCCAAAGAAATTCTTGCCACCTCGCGGCGTAATGGATCAAATCCTGAGAGAATCACTGCCTCTGGAGTATCATCAACTATCACATCAACACCCGTTGCGGCTTCGAATGCCCTAATGTTCCGACCTTCTTTTCCGATAATACGACCCTTCATTTCATCATTTTGGATTTGAAGCACACTTACAGTAGTTTCAACACAATGATCTGAAGCCGTTCGCTGAATCGCCTGTATTACAACTTTTTGTGCTTCTTTCTTTGCTTCAAGCTTTATATTGTCGCGAATATCCTTCAGCAATTGTGCCGATTCTGCTTTTGCTTCAATGACCATATTTTCGATTAAGAGTTTCTTCGCTTCTTCCCTTGTCATGCTTGAGACGCGCTCTAACCTCAAATTCTCATCTTGTATAAGTTTGGTAAGATGAAGATGTTTTTCTTCGTATTGTTTAGTTTTATCTTCGAGTATGCGCTTGTGGTTTGCAAGCTCTTTCTCTTTTTTATTAACAAGCTCCACTTTCCGCTCAAGGTTGTCCTCTCTGCCTGCAAGCTGCTTTTCAAATGCGTGAAGTTTACTTCGCTTCGAATTCGATTCTTGCTCGAACTCTTGTTTTTTCTTGTACCATTCGTCTTTAACCTCAAGAAGTTTTTCCTTCTTGAGGTTTGCAGAATCTTTTTCGGCATTGGCAAGGATTGTATTAGCTCGTTCTTCGGCACTTGCTATTTTATTTTGTCCGATATGCTTATATACATACCAGCCCGAAGCGAACGCCGCACCCATAAGTAATAAAGTAATTGGTATTAAGATATAAATTTCAATTGTCATATTTCCGCCATTCTCATTTACGATGATTCTATTAATATATTAAATAAAAAACCGCACGCAGCTTGTAAGTCCTGTGTATTTAAGAATCTCAGTCTATACACGGTGGGTACTCCCCGGAATGTTTCTTACTTCCACTGTCTGCAAAAACTCAAGATTTCACATCGAGTCGGCAAATCCCGCCGAAGCGAGTCGAGGCCTGTAATACGACATTCTCAAGTCGAGTTCCCTATTAAAGTTACTTGTCAGATTCTTTAATATGTTTGACTCGGCAGCCACAGGTAATTATTGCCCTGGCTTAAGCTAACGATGCGGTTTATTCCTTAAAGAACTTCCTCATCGATCATTATGGAAAAGAACAGTAAGTCTAATTATCTATTTCAGATTTCAAGCTTTGATCGAGGTAATCATTAATCTTACCCATTTCGTTTTCAATAAGAGTAAGAAGTGAACGATTTTTTTCTCTCTCTTTGAATAAATCTTCAGTGATGTTTAATGCTGAAAGAACAGCCACGGTTAGAGGTGGCTGTTCTGGAATTTTCTCGTGAATAGTGTTGATCATTTGATCGACATAGCTTGCCACTTTCTTCGTCAGTTCTTCACTTTCGCCGCGAAGTGGATATTCTGAGCCAAATATTTTAACCTTGATGCTCTTACTTTCTGTTGCCATAATGACCTATAAGGTTATTGTTTCTCAGTTCGATCCAAACATATTAATTAATAATAACAAAAATCTTTATAAATGGGAATTTATTTTAATTAATAAATCATGTATCCGGTTTCTTAAATTTTCTTTTTCCTCTGCACTTAACACATTCCCACTATTGGAATGTATTAAACGAGCGTGCTCCGCCTGAATTTGTTTTAACTGTTGGTTCTTCAACATAATTTCAGTTCGTAGTGATTCTAATTCTTTTCCGAGTTCAGCTTGCTTTTGCCTTGATAATTCCCGTTCTTGCCGATATCCAGAAAGAAGATCGGAAAAGGCATGAGCTCTATCCCAAAAAATTTTCAGAGCATTTTCTATATTATTGATATCTTTAGCAACATCAATATCTAATTCATTTTGCCGATGATCCAAGGTTTTATCTCCTATCTTCGGATTGTTGCATTCAGATTTTTTTCTACACGCTGTACAATACTCAACATGATTTGATCGATCTCATCTTGAGTCATTGTATGATCTTCAGCCATGAACTCTAAAGCATATGCACAACTTTTTTTTCTAGCGCCGATCTGATCACCTTTATATATGTCAAACAGAAGTAGTTTATTTAATAAATTCTTACAAACGGTTCTGATTTCATCAGCTATTCTTTCCACTGGTATATCTTCATTAACGATTATTGCAATATCTCTTATCACCGAGGGATACTTGGGCAAATTTCTGAACTTTTTTTTCTTTTTCCGGATACTTTCGAGTTGTTCGATGTTTAATTCAAGAACATAAACTTCTTGATCTATGGAAAATATTGTTAATATTTCTCGTCGAACAACACCAATAGAACCGAGGTTTTCTCCATTGTTTTCAATACTTAGCCCGTACTCGGTTAAAGCATCGGTATTAGAATAAGGAATAAATTTAATATTGTCAAGCGAAATTTTATTAATAAAAGCAATAGCTTCTCCTTTTATATCAAAAATATCAAGATTTTGGGGTTTTTCATCCCATACTTGGGGACGCCTTAAACCGCAAAACATAAAAATAATCTTATCTACCTCAAGAAAATCCTGAATAAATTTGCCCTTACCATCATGCTTATTATGAAAGTAAACCTTCCCGATTTCAAATAACCTTAGATCCTTAATTCCACGATCGATATTATGGTGAACGATATTTAATAAACTTGGAATTAAACTTGTCCGTAATGCCTCCATATCTTTGCTGATTGGATTTGCGATCTTAACAATCTTATCTGTAGCAATAATTGTAATCGAAAAATCCTGCATACTGTTTGTTATCACTTCCATAAATCCACTTCCAATCGCACATTGCCTTAATTCATCAAAGAAATCTGTTGTTGTTATATCCTTTGAAAAATTAACTGAACTCGTTGTTTTTACGTCAATATTATCATAGCCATATCCACGTGCTACTTCTTCTATCAAATCAATTTCACGTTCAATATCGGGACGAAATGTCGGCACACGAAATCTCAAATTATTTCGATAGATCGGCTTATCAGAATCCCCAACAAGTTCAATTTGAAATTTCTTTAGAAGA
This sequence comes from uncultured Chlorobiaceae bacterium, assembly GCA_964354225.1. Lineage (GTDB taxonomy): Bacteria > Bacteroidota > Ignavibacteria > UBA10030 > SZUA-254 > CAYGZC01. The sequence goes on from CAYGZC010000044.1 coordinate 19,528, forward strand.
AAGGAAATCTCCTTAGCTGATAATGTTAAACCGAGGATATCATTAGTTTTATCAACCCTAAGCTCAACTTCTTTTTCCAAGATTCTATTTGGATAGCAATCAATAACCCCCTTCAATACTTCACCTCCACAAATTTCCTGAATTAACTGCGAGGCACGATCTACCGCCCAACGAGTTATATTCGGATCCGCTCCTCGCTCAAAACGTTGTGAGGCATCAGTACTAAGGGAAAAATTCTTTGAGGTTTTCCTGATACTCTGTGGATTGAAGTAAGCACTTTCGATCAGAATTTTTGTGGTTGAATTTGAAATTTCGCTTTGTTCACCTCCCATGATCCCAGCAATAGCTAAGTGCTTTTTACGATCACAGATCATAAGTGTATCTGCACACAATGTTCGGGTTTTATGGTCGAGTGTTGTGAACGATTCGCCACTCAGAGCAGACCTGACTACGATAGTATGATCTGAAATTTTATCATAATCGAACGCATGAAGTGGATGACCGCATTCCATTAAAACATAATTAGTTACATCAACAATGTTATTTATCGGACGAATACCAATTGCATCAAGCCGTTTCTGAAGCCATTCCGGTGATGGACCAACCTTAATATCGAATATTACTCTGGCAGTATAACGAGGACAATTCATTGTATCCTCAATCTTTATTGCCGCAAAATCGTTGATGCTTCTTTTACATTCTTTCAGAAGAATTGACGGAACTTTGATCGCTTCATCAAGAAATGCTCCCACTTCCCGAGCAATCCCGATATGGCTCAACGCATCCGGTCGATTTGGAGTGATACCAATCTCAAACACAACATCATTAAGATTAAAATATTCAGACAGTGGTGTGCCCGGTTTCGCCTCAGGTTTCAAAACCATTATCCCCTCTTTGTCATCACCTAAATCGAGTTCATATTCAGAACAGATCATCCCATGAGATTCGACGCCACGAATTTTGACATCCGATAATTTGAATGATTTTGCCTCAACATCATGTTGATTTCTTGGAATTTTGGCACCAACAAGACCAACCGACACTTTTTGGTTTGTACCAACATTAGGGGCACCACAAACGATTTGTAAAATTTCACTCCCTACATCAACTCTACAGACAACTAATCTATCGGCTTTGGGATGTTTACCAACCTCCACCACATGACCAACGACAAAGCTATTGTATTTACCGCCAAGATGTTCAACACTCTCAACTTCAAAACCACTCATTGTTAATCGCTGAGAAAGTTCATCTGTGGATATTTGAACATCTATGTATTGCTTAAGCCAATTGAGAGAAATACGCATAGATTAAATAATTGTTAAAATTGCCTTAGGAATCTTACATCGTTTTCAAATAAAATCCGGATATCATCAATCCCGTATCGGAGTAAAGTGATACGCTCGATACCCATACCGAATGCATACCCAGTGTATTTTTCCGGATCATAACCAACATATTTATAAACATTCGGATCAACCATACCGCATCCAAGGATTTCCAACCAACCCGTTTGTTTACACATCCGGCAACCATTTCCATGGCATAAAAAACATGTAATATCCATTTCTGCACTTGGCTCGGTAAATGGAAAGAAGCTTGGACGAAAACGATATTTGATTTCGTTGCCATAAAATTCTCTAGCAAAGGCAACAAGAGTTCCCTTCAATTCACTAAACGTTACTCCAACATCAACATATAATCCTTCAACCTGATGAAAGAGACAATAACTACGCGCACTAACTGCCTCATTCCGGTAAACACGCCCAGGCATTATTACCCTAACAGGCGGTGTCTGATTTTCCATTACTCTGATTTGAACAGGAGATGTGTGTGTTCTCAAAAGAACTTTATCTGTAATAAAGAAAGTATCCTGCATATCACGCGCTGGATGGTCGGGTGGAAAGTTTAATGCTTCGAAATTATGATAATCATCCTCAATTTCTGGACCAGTTGCGATACCAAAACCCATCCTGATAAATATCCGTTTTATTTCATCGAGTGTTTGTGTAAGAGGGTGCTGAGAACCAATCCAAGGTAACCTACCAGGAAGTGTAAGATCAATGAAGTCCTTTTTTTGTTTGACACCCAACTCGATAGCTTGTTTTTTTTCATCGAACAGCGATTGAACTTCATTCCGAAGCTCATTTAATAACTTTCCAATCTTGGGGCGTTCTTCTGCTGAGATTGTTCTAAGATCGTCAAATAATTCTGCCACCGCACCCTTACGCGCAAGATATTTAATGCGATAATTATCAAGCTGTTCTAGGTTTTGAATCGATTGAATCTCTGCTAATGCTGATTGTTTAATATTTTCAATCTTTTCTAACATGATTTTCTAATTAAGAAAAAAAATCTTCCACTCGAAAACAATATTTTAGGGTAGAGGGATTTTATAATTAACCTCTACCCATTGTTTACGAAAAGAAGATTGTTTATGCGTTTGCAAATTTTACAACTTCAGCAAATGCGTCTGGATTCCGTGATGCTAAATCTGCTAACACTTTTCGATTGATGTCGATACCTTTTTTATTTAAGGCGGCAATCAACTTAGAATATGTGGTTCCCTGCAATCGTGCTGCTGCGTTAATGCGCGATATCCAGAGAGCACGGAATTCTCGTTTCTTAAGTCGTCGGTCACGGTAAGCATGCTGACCAGCTTTATCGAGGTGATGCTTTGCTACCGTAAGGACTTTACTTCTCGCACCCCAATAACCTTTCGCTCGCGCCAGTATGCGCTTGCGACGGCGATGGGAGGCAACTTTATTCTGCGAACGTGGCATAGTTGCTCTTGGCTCCTTTCTTTATGTTAATGTGTCTTGTTTATTTAAAAATAAATTTTCTAAGAGGGCACCCCAATGATCATTGAATGAGCATCTCAATTTTTTTCTGTTCCTGTTCGGAAATCAGTGTTGCTTTTCTCAGATGACGTTTCCTCTTACTTGATTTCGATGACAATATATGACTACGAAATGCTTTGTGTCTTTTGAATTTTCCTGATGCTGTTTTCTTAAAGCGTTTTTTCGCACCAGAAGTTGATTTCATCTTAGGCATAATATTCCTTTTTCATTTATCTTCATTCTTTTTTTTTCCGCTTTCTTTTTTGGACCTTTCTCAGGTGCAAAAATCACTGCCATGTTTCGCCCTTCTAACTTCGCTTCCTGATCGATTTTCCCAACATCAATTAATTTTTCTGCAAGCCGACGCAGGATGTCTTCTCCTTGTTCCTTATATGTGATTTCTCTGCCCTTGAAAACAACAGTGGCTTTCACCTTATGTCCTTCTTCTAAAAATTTTCGTGCATGACGTGCTTTGAATTCAAAATCGTGCACATCAGTATTCGGGTGAAAACGAAGCTCCTTCAGCTGAGTAACATGTTGATGCTTCCGTTGAAGCTTATCTCTTTTCGTTTGTTCATATTTAAATTTACCAAAGTCCATAATTTTGCATACGGGAGGAACTGCATTAGGAACAATTTCAATCAAATCAAGTCCCCGCTGTCGGGCAAGTTTAAGGGCTTCGATGGGATGCATTATGCCGAGTTGACCTTTATCGTCAATCACTCGAATTTGCGATATCCGTATCTCTTCATTTACGCGAACATGGTCTTGTCCTTTTATGGTCGTTCTCCTATGATGTTAATGCTTTTTCTGAAATTTCTTTTACAATTTTTTGAATGAAGTCATTCAATGGATTGGCTCCGATATCACCTTTTTTATGCTGGCGAATAGATACAGTATGATTCGATTTTTCTTTCTCACCAATGACTAACATATACGGCACTTTCTTTAATTCCCACTCCCGAATCTTAAAGCCAACTTTTTCATTACGAAAATCCAATTCAATTCTTACGTTTGCATTTTTCAACGCATGAAATACTTGTTGTGCATAGTCATTGAGCGCATCGGTGATTGGTAAAATAACCGCTTGAACAGGTGAAAGCCAGGTTGGGAAAGCACCTGCGAAATGCTCGGTGATGATACCAACAAAGCGCTCGAATGAACCGAATATTGCCCGGTGAATAGCAACGGGCCTCTGACGCGATCCATCTTCGGCGATGTACTCAAGCTCAAATCTCTCAGGCAACATTACGAAATCGATTTGGATTGTTGCAATCTGCCATTCACGACCTATAGCGTCTTCAATTTGAACATCAATCTTCGGACCGTAGAAAGCACCATCTTTCGGTTTAAGATTATATGTTATGTTTTTGCTTTCAAGGGCTTTTTTCAAACTTTCTTCTGCCTGTTCCCATAATTTAATATCGCCCATCGCCTCATCTGGTCTTGTCGATAAGTTGTATATCGGTTTCAATCCAAATATTGAATAAAATCTGGTAACAAGATCAATGAGCGAATTTACTTCACTAAGAATTTGATCAGTGCGGCAATAAATATGTGCATCATCCATCGTAATCTGCCGTACACGAAACATACCACCCAGTGCACCAGATATTTCATTTCGATGAAGTCTTCCTATCTCGGAATAACGCAATGGTAAATCTTTATAACTTCTGATTTTATTCCGATAAACATAAGTACTCTCAGGACAATTCATTGGTTTCAGCGCATAAGTTGTTTCATCGTTCTCCACCAAAAACATGTTCTCCCTGTAGTGTGCCCAGTGACCAGACTGTTCCCACAAATCTTTTTTAACAAGAATTGGTGTATTGATTTCCTGGTATCCATTACGATCGAGTTCTTCGCGGAGGAATTTTTCAAGCTCACGAAAGATTATCATTCCTTTTGGTAACCAGAACGGTGCACCCGGCGCGATATTGTGAAAAACAAACAGCTCAAGCTCTTTACCAAGTTTCCTGTGATCACGACGCTTCGCTTCTTCTATTCGGAAGATGTATTCATCAAGTTCTTTTTGTGAGGGAAATGTTATACCGTAAATGCGTTGAAGCATTTTGTTTTTTTCACTTCCCCTCCAATAGGCACCGGCTGCGCTAAGTAATTTGATCGCCTTGATCCGACCTGTTGAAGGTATATGTGGTCCCGAACATAGATCGGTAAAATTGCCGTGATGATAAAGTGTTATGGTTTTACCTTTTAGCTCGTCAAGCAATTCTAATTTATAAGAATCCTTCTTCTTTGTAAAAAAGGCAAAAGCTTCCTCCCAACTTTTTTCTTCGCGGATGAAAGGGACATCTCTTTTGGATAACTCGTTCATTTTCTCTTCGATCTTTGCAAGGTCATCGGGAGATAGAGTATGTTCATTCATGTCGATATCGTAATAGAATCCCTGCTCTATTGCAGGCCCGATTCCAAATTTTGTTCCGGTAAATAATGCTTCTATTGCTTCTGCCATCAAATGCGCTGAGCTATGCCAGTATGCTTTTTTACCACCGACATCTTGCCACTTCAAAATCTTTATCAATGCATCATGCTCGATCCGACGTGAAAGATCCCGCACTTCACCATTAAATTCAATGCATAATGCTTCACGGGCAAGTCCGTTACTGATGCTCTTGGCAATTTCAATACCAGAGATACCAAGGTCAAACTGCTTCGTACTGCCGTCAGGGAACGAGATATTTATTTTCGGTGTCATCATTTATTTGTTAATTAAAAATCGGAGCGAATCCAATTTCAGAAATACTCATTCAACTTTTTTGCTGAGATTAATATTTCTGAAATAATCGCCCCATATTTTGTGGGCTCTATAGGAGTCGAACCTATGACCTCTACCATGTCAAGGTAGCGCTCTAACCAACTGAGCTAAGAGCCCGTTGCACAACTGTGCGTGCCGGGGATCGGAATCGAACCGACACTCTCCTTGCGAAGAACAGGATTTTAAGTCCTGTGCGTCTACCAGTTTCGCCACCCCGGCAAATTGTTCGTAATTCGTTCATCGTGGTATGTCATTTGCTTACCCGACAACAAAGAACAAATGACGAATGACACTTTTTGAGGCGCCGAGCGGATTCGAACCGCTGCATAAAGGTTTTGCAGACCTCTCCCTTACCACTTGGGTACGGCGCCAGAAAAATGAAAATTAAAAATGTTCCGAAGGAATGCCCTTGGTACAAAATTAAAAACTCTCGCTTCTATAGGGAATAATATTTTACTCCTGGATTCATTCGAGCGGGAAACGGGATTCGAACCCGCGACATTCACCTTGGCAAGGTGACGCTCTACCAACTGAGCTATTCCCGCAATTTATGGCATTTAATATACTGAAAATTTCACGTGGACGCAAATCAAAAAGAATCAAAAGTTATAGAGATTTACTCAAAACAGTCATTTTTTAGATACCAGACAGCGATTCAATTGAAGCAGGTTAACTTTTAGTTTGAACCATGTCGGAATAAGATCCTTTGATAAAATCAGCTTCATTTATATGAAAGCTTTTAATTAGAAACTGCATTGTCGCTTGTGGTTCTTCGATAACTGAATTCATTGGAACCTCGAATTCCAGAAAACTCCCCAAGTTACTAACATTATCAACATGAATTCTAGTATCATTAAACATATATAAATATCTTTTCTTTGAGACAATATTTTGAACTCCAAATGCTTGTTCAAGTATCAACTTAAGCATCGATGGATCTTTCGTTTGGTAAATTTCAAATTTACTCTGTCTCTGATTTGAATATTCATCTCGTTCATAATATATCAATTCACCCCTAACGCTATTTATTTCTCTCAATTTTAATCTGCCCTTTGGAACTCCAAAGTAGGTGTCAACTTGATTTAATATTTCAATAAATTTCAATTTGAGTGAATCTGCAATAGCAACAGCTTGCTCTATGTTTGGTATTTTTGTTTTCACTTCGAGGTTAGTTAGCATAGATCTTCAAAGGATTCGTTTTGTTACATGATTATGGAGGAACTATTAATGTTGTGTTTGAATTATCTGCTAATTTTAAGAATTCTATATTCCAGTGTGCCCGCAGGAACCGGAATTATGATCGTATCTCCCTGGATTTTTCCTATTAATCCTTTGCCAACAGGTGAGGTCACAGAAATTTTATTCTGATCAAAATCTGCCTCCTCAGGTGAGACGAGTTTGTATGATACCGTCTCGTTTGTTTTCAAGTCTTTTAATTTTACCGTTGATAGAATATAAACTTTATCGTTTGGAAGATCTTTACCTTCAATAATGCAGGCACGGGCTAAGGTTTGTTCAATTTTAGCAATCCGAAATTCAAGGTGTTGCTGTGCTTCCTTCGCTGCATCGTACTCCGCGTTTTCAGAGAGATCACCGTGTCCTCTTGCTTCTTGAATTTTCTGAGCCATCTCTGCCCGACCATGAATTTTCAACTCATGAAGCTCATTTTCCAACTCAACAAGCCGTTCGCGGGTTAGATAAACTATTCCATTATTTTTTTGATTATCTCCCATATATATGCTGCAAAAAAGGATTCATAAATTAAATAATAAAGAATTAGCAATAAACAAAATAAAAGCCATCACTCTATTTGGTGATGGCTAAGTAATTATATCTTTATATAAATCTACAACATGAATTTTTGAAAAGCAAGAATATTCTTACTTTTTCTTATCCAGCAGAATTAGGTGCCCAAGCTTATCTCTTTTTGTTTGAAGGTATTTTTCGTTATGCGCATGTGGTTGTGCCTCTAACGGAACACGCTCGATTATATCTAAGCCATATCCGTGTAAACCAACAACTTTCTTAGGGTTATTAGTCATTAAGCGAATCCTTCCAACACCGAGATCGCGAAGAATTTGAGCGCCAATTCCATAATCTCTAAGATCAGGGCGGAAACCTAATTTCTCATTTGCCTCTACTGTATCCAATCCCTCATCCTGGAGTTTGTAAGCTCGTAATTTATTCGTCAAGCCAATCCCACGACCCTCTTGACGCATATACAAAATTACTCCAGTACCTTCTTTTTCAACCATCTTTAATGAAGCTATAAGCTGATCATTGCAATCGCATCTCATCGAGCCGAACACATCACCGGTCAGGCATTCAGAGTGTACACGGACAAGTGTTGGCATCTCGGGATAAATCTCACCTTTTACAAGTGCTATGTGTTCTTTATTATCGTTCTCACTTTTGTAGATGTGTATTTCAAACCTTCCATACTTAGTTGGCAAATGTGTTGAGACAACCCGTTGTACCAATTTTTCACGCTGTGTCCGATATTGGATTAGGTCTTGAACAGTAATTATGTGTAGGTGAAAATGCTGTGCTATGTGCATGAGATCGGGAACACGAGCCATCGAACCATCTTCGTTCATAATTTCACAGAGAACTCCGGCAGGATATAATCCGGCGAGATGACAAAGATCAACGGCTGCTTCTGTATGCCCGGCACGTCTGAGAACTCCACCCTCCATCGCACGTAATGGGAAGATGTGTCCAGGTCTTGCAAGATCACTTGGTTTAGTACCCGGATCGATGAGGGCATGAACAGTGGCATTCCTATCGTGAGCCGAAACTCCTGTGGTTGTTCCGTGTACATAATCAACGGAGACAGTAAAAGAAGTTTCGTGAAGAGAGGTATTGCTTTCAACCATCGGATTGAGCGAAAGTTCCTTCGTTCGTTGTTCAGTTAATGCAACACAGATAATTCCACGGGCGTGCTTTGCCATGAAATTAATCGCTTCTGGTGTAGACTTATCCGCGGCAAGCACGAAATCACCTTCGTTTTCACGATCCTCATCATCAACGACAATAATTATCTTTCCATGTTGGAAATCTTTTATCGCATCTTCGACGGTACTAAATTTAAAATGCTCTCTGCTCACATCGGACCCTTCAAAAACAATTTAACCTGTTTTTCCAACCGAATCTGAAGTACTACGAACTACCGATGTGATCGCAGACCTCTCATATTTTACTTTCACGTTATCGGCAATCTGAACGAGCACGGTTTTATCTTCTAATCCTATTATCGTGCCATGTTCTCCACCAACTAAAATAACTTTATCGCCTTTCTCCACAGAGTTAAGTAGTTTCTCTTTTTCCTTTTGTCGCTTCTGCTGGGGCCGCAGAATCATGAAATAAAAAATTAAAATTATCAAGGCAAACATTATGATCGTGCTGAACATACTGCCACCCTGTCCACCATTCTGTGGCGCCATTGCAAGTAATTGAATAATATTCAAATGAGTCTCCAAATTAGTATTTTATAATTTATGTTGTAAGTTGAATTTCCTGATGTAATAAATTCAGTTGGTCTCTTTTCCAATTATTAAATATCCCTTCAGAAATTGCCTGTCGGGCGTTTCGCATCAACCATTGATAATAATACAAATTATGATGTGTTGCAAGTTGCAATCCTAAAATCTCTTTTACCATAAAAAGGTGCCGGATATAGGCACGAGTAAAATTCTGACATACATAACATCCACAATCATCATCAATAGGTGTAAAATCGTCTTTGAATTGTGCGTTTGTAATATTTATAACACCACTCTGGGTAAACATTTGTGCATTTCTTCCATTACGTGTTGGTAGTACACAATCGAACATATCCACGCCCCGTTCAATGGCTTCTACAAGATTCTCAGGAGTTCCTACACCCATCAAGTATCTCGGTTTACTCTGTGGAAGAATGCTACTACATACATCAATCATCTCATACATTTGATCTGACGGCTCACCGACAGCCAATCCACCAATTCCATATCCTTCAAAATCCATATCAGTAAGAACTTTCGCTGAATGCTCCCGAATGTATGGATAAACACTTCCTTGCACAATCCCAAAAAGTGCCTGTGAATGTCCATACAATCCTTCTGACGAATGAAATCTCTTCTTACATCTATCCGCCCATCTAAGAGTTAACTCATTAGATTGAACTACATTTTCTTTTTCACAAGGAAATGGAGTGCATTCATCCAAAGCCATCATGATATCAGAGCCAATATAACGTTGGATATCAATAATACTCTCTGGTGTAAACGTGTGGAGCGAACCATCTACATGAGATCGAAACTGAACCCCTTCTTCCTCAATCTTTCTGAGATCAGACAAACTAAAAACCTGATAACCCCCGCTATCGGTGAGAATGGGATGGTTCCAATTCATGAATCGATGAAGTCCACCTGCCTGATGGAGTATCTCAACTCCGGGTCGTAAGTACAAATGATAGGTGTTACTTAAAATTATCTCCGAACCGATCTCTTCAAGACCTTTTTGTGTTATCGCTTTCACAGATCCCTGCGTACCCACCGGCATAAACGCCGGTGTTTGGAACATTCCATGATCGGTAATTATTTTTCCACCTCGGGCGTTACCGTCGATATGTTCAAGAATAAATTGCACGAAATAAAGGTACGAATTTCGTGAGGTATTTCCAAAAGTCAATTATTCTGTTTGGGGAGCAGTTCTCGCACGCCGATGATTTATATAAACGATCATCGCCGCAAGAATGCCGCCCACCGTATCGGCTGCCGCATCCCAAATATCCACTGTACGCCCTGGTACTGATCCCTGATGCATTTCATCGAGGACACCATACAAGATTACTAAAGATATCGAAAAGAACACTCGCGCCCAGCGAAACGAATCTCTCTCCCTGGTGGGTATAACAGCACGATAAACTAAAATACCGAAAATCAAAAATAGAGTAATGTGGATCAACTTATCGTATGTAAAGATTTTATGTGTCGGAATATATTTTGCCGGAATCGAAGAGCCAATAAAGATTAATAATGCCCATCCAATTGCTGGAAATTGGTATTTAAGAAAATGTTTAAGTTGTATACTCACAACGAGATGCTGCTTTCTATTTCAAGAATGGATTTGGGTAGAAAACCTTGAACATCCATTGCAAGCAAACTTTTCTCTCCATATTTATTCTTCGCCATATCACCTGCATAACCGTGAAGGTAAACTCCCACATACGCTGCCTCCGTTCTATTCATTCCCTGCGCCCACAAACCACCGATAAGCCCGGCAAGAACATCACCCATACCAGCTGATGCCATCCCCGGATTGCCCGTAGAATTAATGTAAACATTACCATCCTCAGAAGCTGTAATCGTTGATGCACCTTTCAGTACAATTGTAAGTCGAAACTGTTTAGCTATTTGCCTTGCAATAGTTACACGATTCTTCTCAATCTCCGTTGATGATAATCCGGTGAGGCGGGAAAGCTCACCAGTATGTGGAGTTATAATAATTTCGCGGCTTGTATGGTTTTTTAAAAATGAAATCTTCTCTGAAAGATTGTTCAAACCATCGGCATCTATCAAAATTTTTTTATTATACTCCAAGATAAGTCGCCATATTAACTGACATGTTTCTTGATTTCGGGATATACCCGGACCACATATCAACAGGTCAGCCCATTTAAGGTGATTGAGGATTTTATCATAAGCAGCAAGACTAAGTGTTCCTTCTTCCGTATCTGGCAGTGGTTCAACCATGACTTCAGTGAGTTTCTTTGCTATAATCGGATAAACAGATTTTGGTGTACCAAGGACTACTGCTCCGGCACCTGCTTTCATGGCAGTACTGGCAGTCATTGCGGCTGCTCCCGTAAATCCAGTCGAGCCGGCAAGAACGAATATTTTCCCGACACTATGCTTGTGTGCATTGAGCGATCTTGTGGGCAAAACTTTCCGAACATCCTCACCGTGCACGATGAACGTTGCAGGCTTTTGAAGCGTGACAATTTCTTTCGGCATCGAGATATCAACGACTTCAACTTTACCAGCGTAACTCATTCCTTTGCCAGTAATTAAGCCAATCTTCTTCAATGCCATAGTTACAGTTAAATCAGCTTTCACAGCAACATTGCTCACCTCTCCATTATCAGCATTAACTCCTGACGGGATATCAATGCTAACTTTCTTGGCGTCAGTTTTATTAATCCATTCTATAACCGACTTATAGGATTCTCGAACCTCACCAGAAAATCCAGTCCCAAAAATCGCATCTATAATTATGTCCTGTTTCGGGAGCAGTCGTAATGTATGACTTGATTTCAATTCTTTAATTTGGAGCATCTGATGCTTCTTGAACTTCGAAGAAATCTTCAAGATACTCTCGAAGGTAATTTTTGCATCTCCTTTCTGCTCACTCGGTTTCCAGAGTAACAACACTATTACTTTCGCTCCTTTATTGAATAGATGCCTGGCAACCACGTAACCATCTCCACCGTTATTGCCTTTTCCACAAATTACGATTACAGTCTTGCCTCTCATCGCGCCGAAATGTTTTTCCATAATCTCCACAACTCCCCGACCGGCATTTTCCATTAGGACTAAACCAGGAATCTTGAGAGTGTCGATGGCATAACGATCACATGCCTGCATCTCAGCCGACGTGACAACTACTTCCATAAATTAATTGAGATTGTTGATGATAGTAAGGATGGAACTCGGATAAACACCAAGTTCTATGATGATTAATGCTGCAATCGTTAAGACAGCCATACTTGTTTTGGAGATCAGTCCTTCCACTTGCATCTCCCCTTCTTTAAAGTACATCAATACTGTTAAGCGGAGATAATAATATACTGATACAACACTCATCAGCACACCAAGAATCGCAAGCCATGTTAGGTTCGCGTTGATAGCTGCAACGAAGACGTAATACTTACCGAAGAAACCGGCAAATGGTGGAATGCCTGCAAGCGAGAACATAAACACGGACATCAGAGCAGCAAGAAATGGGCGCTTGAACCCGAGCCCGGCGTAATCATCGAAAGTGAGATTTTTCTCTTCTTCTTTTTCTAGAAGCGAGAGAACACCAAACGCACCGATGTTCATAAATGTGTATGTAACAAGATAGAAGAGAATTCCTGTTTTCCCAAGTTGATTACCAGCCGCAAGTCCGGCAAGCATGTAACCGGCATGTGCAATACTTGAATAAGCGAGCATGCGTTTGATGTTCGATTGAGAAATAGCAATTATGTTACCAACTATCATTGAAGCTGCGGATATGACTGCGAGGACTGTTTTTACTTGTTCTGGATTCTCAGATTGAGGATGGATAAAGAGAAGCACGAACACCGCGAATGCGGCTGCCTTAGCTCCGGTTGCCATGAATCCGGAAACGGTTGTCGGTGAGCCCTGATAAACATCCGGTATCCACATATGAAACGGTACAGCCCCGACTTTGAAAGCTAAACCTACTATTAATAAACCGATTCCAATCCAGAAAAATGGTGACGCGGAAAGTGTGGAGAAATTCAGGACAATGATAGAAATATTTGTCGTTCCCGATGCACCGTAAAGAAGTGCGATACCGTAGAGTAAAAAGCCGGTTGCAAACGCACCGAGCAGGAAGTATTTGAGCGATGATTCGTTGGACAATAAACGTTTACGGAAGAAACCAGCAAGCACATAAAGGCAGATTGACATTAACTCCAACCCCAAGAAGATGACAATTAGATCGGCGGCTGATGCCATAAGCATCATGCCGAGTGTTGAGAAGAGTATGAGAACATAAAACTCTCCAAAGTTCGCATCCGCTTTTCTGAGATAATCTCTCGACAACACAACCGTTAAGAGCGCCGCGATGCTGAATAGTGTTGCAAACATACTACCAAAACCACCGACTGTTACCATCCGATTGAATGCCGTACCGATCAGCGGCATTGTTGCTATCGCAGCATAAGCGGTCATAGCTAAACCAACTACACTGATCCAATAACTCAGCCGTTCGCTTTGTTTCACCAGCGCCTCGACAAGTAAAACAATAAGCGAAACGATTGTGATAGAAACTATTGGTGCTATAGCAAAGAGTTCTGTAATGTTCATGGTTGTAAAAATATTCTTTGTAATGACGTATTAAATTAGGGATATTTTGGGAAAGAAACAAAAATATCACCGTAAGAAAAACTAGACCAGAGTAATCTTTTTTTTATTTTTCTTTGCATCTTTATCAATAATCGTTTATCTTAATAGTGTGAATAATTACATAAAAAATATCATCCTTACTTTCTGTGTAGCGTTATATTTCATTATTGCATTCTCTG
>CAYGZC010000045.1:0-4405 GCA_964354225.1 uncultured Chlorobiaceae bacterium
TTCAGTCTAAGTGAAAAGGATAAAAAAGATTTACTTGCGATAGCACGAAGCACTGTTGTGCAATATGTGATGGAGCGAAAAGTACCGGACGTGGATGTGTCTAAACTTTCTGATAACGTTAAAACAAACTGCGGCGCGTTCGTAACTCTTCACAAACATGGAGAGCTTCGTGGATGTATTGGACGCTTCGAGCCGAATGAGCCGCTTTACAAAGTCGTTCAGCAAATGGCAGTTGCCGCTTCCACCGAGGATTATCGTTTTCAGCCCGTAGAATCAAACGAAATAAAAGATTTAGATATAGAGATTTCTGTTCTTACACCTATGCGAAAAATTAATTCCATCGATGAAATCGAGTTGGGTAAGCATGGTATTTACATCAAGAAGGGATCGCGAGGCGGAACATTTCTTCCTCAGGTTGCCAAAGAATCTGGCTGGACTAAGGAAGAATTCTTAGGACACTGCTCTCAGGATAAAGCCGGTATCGGATGGGATGGATGGAAAGATGCCGACATTTATATCTACGAGGCACTTGTCTTCAGCGAGTAAAATCTTGTGAGAATTCTCTATGCCCTTTGCGGTGAAAAGATTTAATGAAAATCATCAATGAATTCAAACCAAAATCTCATTCGTATCGAATGGTCGCTTGCACTTGCGGTTGTTGCTCTTGGCATAACGACCATAATCACACAAATAATTTTACTGAGAGAATTTCTTTCAGTCTTTTATGGGAATGAGCTTGTAATCGGAATCATTCTTGCAAACTGGATGATACTATCCGGTGTTGGTTCGCTGCTTGGGCGCTTTTCAACCAAGATAAAGGATAAGATCAGCAGTATAATCGTAACGCTAACAATTCTATCTATCATACCTATTACAACGGTTTTTCTTCTGCGCTTTTTTAGAAATAGCGTCTTCGATGTCGGAAGTATGGTTGGAATAGCTCAGATTTTATACACTTCATTTCTCTTATTGCTGCCGTTTTGTTTACTCTCCGGATTCTCGTTCGCATTGTTTTCTGAAACGATTTCAGAAAAGTATAGAATGAATCTTATTCCAAAAGTTTACTCATTAGAATCTCTTGGCAGTTTGATCGGCGGATTGGTGTTCAGCTTTGTGATGATTTACTTTTTCGAGACATTCCAAAGTTTGCTGCTGCTGATGGTTTTCAATATTATTGTGGTGTACATTCTTTCAATCAGATATAACAAAATCACGCCCCGAATATTTCTGTTTGTGCTTTCATTAGGGCTGCTCGTGGGAGAGTTCCAGTGGAACCTTGATGAAATCACAAGGAAATTTTTATTTAAGGATCAGCAGTTGCTCTATTATAAAGATACCCCCTATGGGAATCTCACTATCACACAGAAAGGTGAGCAAAAGAATTTCTATGAGAACAATGCGTTACTTTTCTCTACTAACGATCCGACGATGAACGAGGAGGCGGTTCACTACGCAATGATTCAGCATCCCAATCCAAAGCGAGTTCTATTGATATCGGGTGGTATCTCAGGTACGATTGATGAGATACTTAAGTACAATATTGATAAAATTGATTATGTTGAAATCAATCCATGGCTGATCAATGTTGGCAAGAATTATTCGACCACCTTATTCAATCAAAAAGTAAACATAATTAATCAGGATGCACGACTTTTTGTAAAGAACACATCCGAAAGTTATGATGTTGTACTGGTTAATTTGCCCGATCCAACCACAGCTCAGCTCAACAGATATTACACGGTGGAATTTTTCAAAGAGCTTAAATCAAAATTGAATAAGGATGCTGTTGTTTCTTTTGGTCTTTCTTCATCAGCGGATTACCTGAGTGAGGAAGCAAGGCATGTGAAGTCTATTATTTATAACTCATTGAGAACAGTGTTTAATAATATTATCATAATTGCCGGAATAAAAGATTACTTTCTTGTATCTAACGCTGATCTTGACATTCATATTGGACGGATGATTGAGCAGAAAGGAATCAACAATCTCTATGTAAACAAATACTATCTTGACGATACAATTTTGGAGCAGCGAAATAAATTTATACTCAGTAATCTTTCAAGCAGCACAAAATTGAATGAGGATTTTTCCCCTGTCTCTTACTACAGCCAGCTGCTGCTTTGGCTAAGTTACTTTGGGTTCAATTATTGGATTGCGGCAAGTATATTTGTTATCATTTTGATTATCACTCTATCCAGATTGAGTCCTATTACGATCGGTATGTTTACAGGCGGTTTTGCCGCCTCATCCATCGAAGTTGTTTTGCTGATTACATTCCAGATAATGTACGGTTATGTTTATCAGATGCTTGGAATCATCATCATGATTTTTATGGCTGGACTTGCTGTGGGCTCTCTCTATCGCAAGAAGATAATTCGGAATGCTGATATAAACATGTACGTCGGTATTCAGCTCAGTATCGGTGTGTATGCTGCCGTTCTTCCGCTGTTTTTATTGTTTCTTAAAACTGCAACATTCAGCGCTGGTGTTTTGTACGTGGCTTTCTTCTTGCCAACATTTATTATTGCGGTGCTGATCGGGATGGAGTTTTCGATTGCATCTTATATTCAAAAAGGGACGATTGCATCCGTTGCATCACAGCTGTATGGCATCGATTTGATTGGCTCTGCGATTGGTGCTTTGTTGATGACAGCGTTTTTAATTCCACTGATGGGAGTTGTAAATGTTTGTTTTGTAATTGGGGTACTAAATTTTATAAGCGGATTTATTTCTTTTATGAATCGAAGAAAATATTCATCAGCAATTACATGAGAGTGAATTATGGATAACATCAAAATAGATTGGCCAATAACAAAACGACAATTTCTGAAGAGATGCACACTGGGAGCTTGCGGATTCGTTGTTGGATTGAATGGCATCGAATCCTTAACAAGAAATTATAAACTGCGCGAAAAGTTTGATTTATCAGAGGATGATCTGTGGAAATGGAGTAAGGAAGCGCTTTTTTATGAAAAAACAGACAACGGAATTCAGTGCCGTAAATGCCCGCATGAGTGTTTACTTCAGGAAGGTGAAAGTGGATTTTGTCACAGCAGAGTAGTTAACAAAAAGAAATTATTTTCGATTGCGTACGGAAATCCTTGTGCTGTTCACATAGACCCGATTGAAAAGAAACCGCTCTTCCATTTTCTTCCTACAACAAAAGCGTTTTCGATTGCAGCGGCAGGATGCAACTTCCGATGTTTAAATTGTCAGAACTGGCAGATATCGCAATTCAGCCCGAAGGAAACTGAGAATGTAGATTTAATGCCTGAGAAAGTTGTTGAGCAATGTCTGAAAACAAAATGCGAATCAATTGCATACACTTACTCTGAGCCGGGTACATTTTACGAATATGTTTATGATACCTCGAAGCTTGCAAAGAGCAAAGGCATCAAAAATGTTTACAAGTCGAACGGATACATCAATGAAAAACCGCTTCGTCAATTGTGCAAGGTCATTGATGCGGCGAATATTGATTTGAAAAATTATGATGATAATATCTACCACAAGCTAAGCAGCGGATCGCTTGAGCCGGTTCTGCGAACTTTAGAAGTTTTAAAGGAAGAAGGCGTGTGGCTCGAAATTACTAATCTGTTAATTCCAAGTTGGACAGACGATCTCGATATGATTAAGCGAATGTGCGAGTGGCTTGTAAAAAATAACTTGCACGACCGACCGCTCCACTTCAGTCGGTTCACTCCTCTTTACAAATTAACGCAGCTTCCGCTTACACCGATTTCAACATTAGAAAAAGCGCACGAGATTGCAGTAAATACAGGGATTCAATATGTGTACATTGGAAACGTTCCCGCACATCAAGCCGAAAATACATATTGCCACAAATGTAAGAAAATGATAATCGAGCGGAGGGGGTTCGCAATTTTAGAGAACGATATTGAAAAAGGAAAATGCAGATTTTGTGGGGAAAAGATACCGGGGTTGTGGAAATCAGATTAGAACTCCGATTTCTATCATTGTTCATGCAATGCAAGAAATCGGAGTTCTGGGTATTGCTTCTTGATACTTCCCTAAATTCTTCCTACATTTTACGGTAATACATGGGGAATATATGATTGGTAAAACCGTATCACATTATCGTATCCTTGAGAAGCTTGGTGAAGGCGGCATGGGCATCGTTTACAAAGCGGAAGACACCAAGCTCAAGCGAATTGTTGCAGTCAAATTTCTCCCCAAGCGACTCTCCGTGCACGGTGAAGAAAGAGAACGCTTCATCCATGAAGCACAAGCTGCTTCGGCGCTCAATCATCCCAATATCTGCGTCATCCATGAAATCGATGAAGTGAACGATGAGAGTTTCATCGTCATGGAATATATGGATGGCGTCACGCTCAGGGAGTGGATCAGGAAGAAAGCAGAACAACCCGAGGGCTACAGAAAATTA
>CAYGZC010000046.1:0-23056 GCA_964354225.1 uncultured Chlorobiaceae bacterium
TGCCACTTTGAGTTTGAGAATCTGTACATTTCAACTTCAAGTTCTGTCGGTTTTTTCAACCGCCCGATTCTTACCCCGTGAAGTTTGAGCCGCTTTATCACTTCCTGCCACTGTGGAGGAATAAGATAAGCAACGGGTAACTCGACGCTCTTTGCAACCACAACACTATCGTAATGCGGAATATCGGCTTCGAATGGTTCCTTCATATATTTTATCCAAGTACCGTCTGAGATGTCGCTCGGTTCGCTGGTTTGTTTGAAACCTAAATAATGAAATGTTCGATTTGATACATCCACGGTTTGAAAACGAATCGGGAAGGGATTCTCGATATTTTTTATAGTTCGCTCATCTGCCTGGCGTACCGCTTTTCGTAAAGACAAATATTCTTTATTCATCAATTCCAAAGTCGCAACGATTGTTTGGTACGTCCCTTCGACACGGGATTTATAATCTTTCATCATGTGCGTTTCAATCAGTAACGCCGGACGATTTTGGAGAGCGACATAAGGTGTTGATAATCGTGGAGGTGCTACACCGCTTTGCAATCCTTTCAGAGGATCGAGATGATCACGAAGGGAAATGTATGGTGCAACCGGCACACCGTTCGTCTTTAGTGCAGAAATCATTGGAATATATTTATCATTTACCCACGAACGTATCGGCTCAGCGATGTTTACATATTTTTCAATTCCATAAGTTACAATATACTGGTAATCGGCGCCGTCCGTTACATGCGCATCGATGAAGAAATCAGGTAGCCACTCGTTGAACATTTTGAGCCATGCTTGTGTTTCGGGTGCATCGGCTTTCATGTAATCGCGATTTAGATTTAGATTTTGTCCGGTTACTCTCCAGCCCATTTCTTCAGGACCATTTTGATTTATTCGGTTGTATGGTCCAAATCTTTCATGTCCATCTACATTATAGATCGGGATGACAAGTAAGATGACATGATCAAGAAGAGTTGATTTTGTTTTCGTAATCGCAATATCACGTAGTAGCATCAAGCATGCATCTTTTCCATCAATCTCGCCTGCATGAATACCGCACTGGACGAGAAGAATTACTTTGTCTGTAGTGCGTGCTTTCGTCGGATCAAATGCGCCATCCTTTGTAGCGATGACAAGATTAAGGTCTCTTCCTTCCGGACTTTTACCAAAGCTTCTGACTTTGATCCATGGCGAAGCTTTATCCAACTGCCGACAATATCGCATTGTTTCATCATAACGCGGAGTTTCTTTGAAGCCACTTTGCTCATAGTGGGTGAACCAATTATCAGGTATGGATTGAGATAGCGTCCGATAAGAACTAATTATTATGATGAGAATGAGACTAAGTATTTTCATGGTGATTTCGGATTTTAGATTTTGGATTTTGAAATAATCTTCCTATCTGAGTAAAACAAGCTTCCTTGTTTCAATATAATTGCCTGCCCTCAATTGATAATAATATACACCACTTGGCATACCCGTCGCATTCCACTGCTTTTGATACTCACCTGGTTGCAGTTTCTCGGAAACCAGTGTTGCAACTTCTTGCCCAAGCAGATTGAATACTTTAAGCGAGACAAAACCATAATTCCCAATCTGAAAACTTATTCTCGTTGTTGGATTGAAAGGATTTGGATAGTTCTGATTAAGTTTAATTATATTTGGAGTCACTTCTTTTCCATCTCTTACAAAATCACAAGTTTCTCCCCCCGTGTTTGTATGAAAAATCCTTCCTTGACTTGAAGTAAGTCCACCGTTCAGTGTATCGTAGAAATGGATGCTATAAATTGATGAACCCGAAGTTGAAGGATCTTGCTGGGTCCAAGATGATCCGTTATCGGTTGTGTGGAGAATAGAAACAGTTTTTGAGCTAGTGTCCTTTGTTCCAATCCAACCTATGTCTGCATTTATGAAAAAGAACGACATGGAAGAATAAGTAGAACTCATTCCTGTATTAGTAATGTAGTTCCAGTTTGCTCCTCCATTGGTAGTCTTGAGTATCTTGCTATTATTGCCCACCACCCAACCGATATTCGAGTCGATAAATTGTATTGCATTGAAACAACCTTGCGTTGTATCATTAAATTGTGTCGTCCAGCTTATACCTCCATTTGTTGTTTTTTGAATCTGATAAGGTGGAGGCAGATACGGATTGACATTAATTGTCCATCCATTGTTTATATCAATGAAATAGAAAATTCCATTCAATTCCGTTGAAATCAGATTCCAGTCATTACCTCCATTTGTAGATTTGTATAGTGAACCCCCAAGAGTATTTACATTAGACACAGATGCCCAACCATTGTTTACATCAATAAACTGAATTTGAAAACCAAATTCGCCAGTATTTTGAGAAATCACATTTCTCTGCCAATTATTGCCGCCATCAGTTGTCTTGTAAACTATCCCGCCAGACAAATTTGAAAAATTTGTCCCAAATCCTTTTATAACCCAACCCGTTGTGGGATTGATAAAACTTATGTTAACACAAGGATTTGACATTGTACGTACGGTATCATCTGGGGATAATGTTACCACTGACCATTCATTTCCTGCATTTGTGGTATGAAGTAATTTTGGACCCACAGTAACATTAATCCACCCTTCAGATGAGCTGACAAATTGAATTTGTCCAATTATTCCTGCTCCAGATCCCAATGGATTTGTTTGGGGTGTCCACCCGCATTGAGCTTTTAAAGAAGTATTTGTTAATCCAATAACGAATATTGCGAGAATGAAAAGATGTTTTTTCATAGTAGATTTTTCCTTTTATTCTTGATGATTTAATTATTGCATAACATTTATTTCGAATAAAAATCAATCACCCTGTTAATTGCTGCAGTACAAACAGGATCAAATCCTACCAGACTTAACGAGAACATTCTGCAGTCGGCTGAGGGTCTGTATATGCCTTCGGAAGAATAACCGGCTCCTTCAAACGCACCAACTTTACCTGCATACTTAGTTGTTTTTAAAATATTTTGCTCAGCTTCGTACAACGGTTTACGTTTCTCATAATAATCTGGTGCAAGCCGATCAAGCTTTGCACGCAAACGACCGAGACTATCGTATTGAGATTTTTCCCAAGGTGTTGGAAGCGGCGTTTCCGGTTCCATCATATGCTTCCATTTCAAATTCTTTTTATCGACGAGAGCAGTAAGATTTGGATCCCATGGTTCGACACCTTTGGGATACATATCGTTGTACGAAACCTGTGAATTGTAATACTCATCCCCCAATCCGCCAAAGCTGTGACCAAATTCGTGAACATAAACGTAATCCATTTGCCAATCCATACCCGGTGCATCTCCACGAGTAAAAGTGGTTGTATAAAGATTGTAAATTCCCCCACCACCATATCGGTTATCATTAACGAGGATGGTGATAAAATCGTACGGTGCAGCACGGCAAATATCACGGAGTGCTCTGTTTTCTTCAGTCAGAACATACCGAGCAGAGCCAAAAGTATTATACATCGTGCCAAGTGCAGTACTCTTCCAAATTTTCTTATCAGGTTTATCAATACCAGAATCCTGTGAAACGACTTCAATCGTCCAAACGTTAAAATCTTTCTTCCTCTCTTGGAATGGACTCGTTGTGAACATGACATCGTTGAAATGCTTCGCATCTTTTCGGAATTTCTCCATGTCTTCCTTCCGATAACCATCACCAACAATTACGATATCAACTTTCTCGTGAGAATCTCCATTCTTCATAAGTGGAACCACCTTAAATTGTTCTATCTTTCTCTCTTGATTCACTTGGGTAGGATCGTTTGAATCAATCAGCGTCGAGAATATTTCATGAAAGATCATTTGCTTGTCACGGCGAGCGATCGTTAACTGAATTTTATTTTTCGGGAATGGTAACCGAACTGTTTCATTAAATGTCCGGTAGATACCAGCAAGTGCTTCATCCGTCGTTTGCCACTCAGCGAACATCGTTGAGTACCCAAGGGAATATATCATCGAGTTCGTACCAACGTCATATATGCGTACGATGTATTCTCCCAGATTCAAGACGTCATTTAAGTTTATGGTGCTTCCTGACCAGCTTCCCTCTTCAAATACTTTATCAAGACTGATGGTTTCATCCCCTTTAGTGCCTGTATGGTAGTAATCGACACGCATAGTCTTATCGATGAAATACTGATCGAATACTTGAGAGAAGATAGGTTGTGAGTATGTTAGTATTGAATAGATAAGTAGGAAGTATTTAAGTACAGAATATTTATTATTTTTCATTTTATTTCCTTTAAGATTGTTGAGATTGAAATATTTTAGTACAACTAGAGGATATGCACGGCTATGTAAATCAGAATGGCAATAACAATGATTAAAAAAATGAATGCTAATATTTTTGAGATAAACCAAAGAATTTTAAAAGGAAGCCAGATTGGGAGCGTGAGAAGTTTAAAAAATGTTTTCATGAACTACTATGGCTGCATCTGAGAATGCGATTGATCTTGTGTTCCTTCCGGCACCATCCACCATGCAATAAGGTAACCGATTAAAAAGGGAATTATTCCAGTCGCAAGTGCAAGCACAACGAAAACCAGACGGACAATGGTCGGATCGGCATCCATTATTTCACCAATGCCACTGCAGACACCTGCAATTTTCTTATTTGTAGTTGAGCGATAAAGCTTTTTCATGGTCGGTCTTTCGAAATTTTCATAATAATATACAAACAATCTCTTGATATTCAAATCGCAAAACTGTAAAATATTTTGTATCTTTATTCCACGAAAACCTAAAAGATTTCAGATGAACAGCTTCAATACTCAAAAATTTCAACATTCCAGCACCCCTTTATGAACATACTAGTACTAAATACCGGCTCATCTTCAGTAAAATTCCAGCTTATTGAAACAGATATTGATCTCATCGAAAAAAATGCCGATAAACGGTTAGCGAGCGGTGTGATCGAGCGTGTTATTGGTCAGGCACTTATTACCTTGCAAGCAGAGGGACAGCCCAAGATACGAAAAGCAGAATCTATTAAAGACCATAGAAATGCCATCGATTATATTCTGAGGTGGATTATTTCTCCTGAATCAAAAATTGCAAATATTAATTCTTTGGCAGATATCCATGCAGTCGGACATCGAGTTGTACACGGTGGTGAAAAATTCACAATGTCAGCTCTCATCACCGATGAAATAATTGAACAGATAGAAGACAGCATCGAGCTTGCTCCGCTGCACAACCCGGCGAATCTAAAAGGCATAATGGCAGCTCGCGAACTTTTAGGTCCCAGCGTTCCTCAGGTTGCAGTATTTGATACATCATTTCACTCAACAATGCCAGAGACATCATACCTTTATGCAATCCCTTATCAGCTATATCGCCGACATCGCATCCGGCGTTACGGCTTTCATGGTACTTCACATCGGTACCTTGCATATCGTTACCGTCATCTTGTCGGAATTCCGAGAGAAAAAGTTAACATCATTACACTCCACCTCGGTAACGGCTGTTCGGCTTGTGCAATTAAAAAAGGTGAATCGATGGATACCTCAATGGGTTTTACACCATTGGAAGGTTTGGTTATGGGAACTCGCGGCGGCGATATGGATCCATCTATCATTGAATTCATCCGCAACAAGGAAGGAATGAGTGTTCGGGAAATCGATACGATGTTCAACAAACAATCCGGCTTGCTTGGCATCTCCGGTTTGACTAATGATATGCGCGAGCTGCTCGCCGAGGAAAAAGAAAAGGATGACCGCCGCGCCCGACTTGCCATCGACATCTTCTGCAATCGCGCCAAGAAGTACATCGGTGCTTACATCGCAGAGATGGGCGGAGCTCAGGCGATTGTTTTCACTGGCGGTATCGGTGAAAATAGTCCTAACATACGTGAGAGGATTTGTAAAGGATTGGAATGGATGGGACTAACTCTTGATAGTAAAAAGAACAATGTGATTACGAATGGTAAAGAAGGTGAGATTTCCGAGAACAATGTAAGATTAAAAGCTTGGGTTATCCCAACTAATGAGGAACTATTAATTGCCCGCGATACTGTGAGAACGGTGAAGAATGTACCGAGAAGATGGTGAAAGTGGTTTTAGATTTCGGATTTGAGATTGCGGATTGATAAGTGTGATCTGAGAATCGTTATTCGTTAATTGGTATTAACTATGAATTGCTAATTAATAACAGATAACCATTAACTTATAACCATTCCAGCATTTTTCATTAGAGTTTTAATTTCTCCCTTCGTCAAATACCTCCATCGCCCTCTAGGCAATCCCTCATAGGTTATATCACCATACGCAATCCGGTCAAGTTTATGAATTTCATAACCAAGTGTTTCAAACATTCTATGAACTTGTCGGTTGCGACCTTCGTGGATAATGATACCTATAATTTTATTTTTTCCCTGCGGAACAAAATATACTTCAGCCGGCTTAGTCATCCCGTCTGAAAGGCGAACACCGCTTGTTAACTTCTGTGCATCATCTCGTGTAAGCGGTTTATCGAGTGTTACTTTGTATGCTTTTTTAACTTCAAACTTCGGATGCATGAGCCGATTGGTGAACTCACCATCATTTGTCAATAAGAGAACGCCGGTTGTGTTCCTGTCAAGTCGACCAATTGGATAAACCCGTTCTTTAATACGGATATAATCCATCACTGTCGTCCGTCCTCTCTCATCGCTTGAAGTTGTAATGCAATCTTTGGGTTTGTTGAACACAATGTAAACCGATTCATCCACCAATGCGACCTGTTTATCATTCACAAATATTTTATCTCTGCTTGGATTGATTTTGACGCCTAGGTCAGTAACAATCTTGCCGTTGATTCGTACCTTCCCCTCTTGAATCATCACATCTGCTTTCCGACGAGAAGCAATACCAGCATTTGCAAGGAATTTATTCAATCGAATAAATGTAGAATCCGAACTATGCTGCTTTTTCATCAAACATCTCCTCCTTTGCTAACCGTGAAAGATCTATTAATAAAATTAAATTATTTTTGAGTCTGGATATGTTGCAAGAATCAACTAACCGGTAAGAATATTTTATTCTTTTTCCGAATTAAAATCTGATGAACTAGCGTTTTCATTATCCGATTTGGGAGGAAGTTCGTGCAGTTGTCCATTCTCACTGACTACCGTGTTGCCAAGTTTCTCTTCAATTTCTTCATCAGTCTTACCCATTCGTTTAAGAATTTCCCTCTCCATTTCGGTGCCTTGTTCAGCCATGATCTCTTCGATCTCGCGGGGCTTGGGAAGTTCCGAAAGATCATTGATGCCAAAATGCTTTAGGAAATCCTGAGTCGTTCCGTACAAGAGAGGACGCCCGGGTGTTGCCGCACGACCCACGATTGTGACAAGTCCACGCTCCATTAGCTTATGAATTGCATAATCTGCATTCACGCCTCGGATTGCTTCTATCTCTGGCTTTGTTACAGGCTGTTTGTATGCAATCACCGACATAGTTTCGAGCGTTGCCTGGGTAAGTTTCCGTTTTGCCTTCTCCTTCACCATGCGACCAAGCCATTCTGCAAAACCGGGCATTGTTGCAAATTGAAAACCGCCAGCGATTTGAATAATGCGGAAAGAGCGATTCGCCTGAACATACTCCGAATTCAGATCTCTAATTATTGAGAGTAGCTCTTCTTCCTTCATTCTGATGCGAGGACCGGAATTTTCCGACGATTGAAGGATATCCATAATCTGCCGAGGAGTAAGCGGCTCATCCGAACCAAAAATAATTGCTTCAATTATATGCCGTTTACTTTCCGAAATTTGTTCCATTACTCTTTTTCAATTCCGATTTTATAAATAATAAAGTCGTCGTCATGAACTGTTGGACGAATACCTATAATTTTACTTTTTATCATCTCAAGCATAGCGATGATGGTAACTATTATACGAATTTTTTCGGTCATGTGCGAGACAAGCTCAAAAAAATTTATTTCGTTCCTAAGCCGAAAAACGTCTGCGATGTAGCTCATTTGTTCATCTATGGTAATGTTAAGTAACTCAATATCATGATAGAATTTCTTGGGAACATTATCCAGAACCTTTTTAAATGCCGAAATCAAGTTGAACATTGTGATATTCTTTAAGCTCTCGGCTTGATCTTCAAGTGTTACTTTTTTGGGATCAGAATGGAATCCAAGTCGATAGTATAATTTATTCGATTCATCTTCCAGTGAGGATAGAACTGTGCTCGCTTCTTTGAACCGCTTGTACTCCAGCAGTCTTCTGACCAACTCAGCGCGCGGATCTTCTTCCTCCTCTAAACCCGGCTCGCGTGGCAGAAGCATCTTCACTTTAATCTGCATCAGCTCAGCCGCCATTACGATAAAATCACCGGCTACTTCAAGGTCAAGCTCTTGCAAAAGCTGAATATACTCCAGAAATTCCTTCATAATCCTTGCGATGGGAATGTCGTAGATATCCAGCTCATCTCTTTTAATAAAAAAGAGAAGGAGGTCGAGCGGACCTTCGAATGTTTGCAGCTTTACACGATATGGCAAATAAAATCGATAATAAATTAAAAAAAATTCCAGCCGATCAAGAAATTTACAATAAGTTTCCTTTGTTCGGCTGGAATATAATACTAATTTTTCTTCAAATTCTATAATTTATACTAAAGTATCAATCACCTTTAACAGTTTACTTAATTAAACTTAGTTTTTTCGTTTCGATTGATGACCCTGTTTGCAATCGATAGAAATACGTTCCACTCGGAAAACCATCAGCATTCCACAGATGAGTATATCGCCCTGCCGATTTGTACTCCGAGATCAATGTTGCAACCTCTTGTCCCAAAATATTTAGCACTTTCAAACTTACAAAACCTGAGTGCGGAAGCGAGAATTCAATGGTGGTCGATGGATTGAACGGATTAGGGTGATTCTGCCCTAAAGAAAATCTATTCGGGATCTCATTTCCATCAACTCCACTTGTTGGACTTAACCCGACACCATCAACGATAAACGTATCGGGAGAAGTTGGTGTATTTGAGTAGATCATAATCACGCTTGAAACAAGTCCCATGATTGTTGGAGTAAACCGAAGTGTATTGTTTATAATTTCGAGGGCGCCAGCAGCATTAATGATCGGTGGTACGTTAGAAAAATCAGTATTTGTTAAGACAATATTATCAATTATGAGTATATCATTTCCTTTGTTCTGAATACTATACGATGAATCTTTGAATGTACCTATATTAACAGAACCAAAATGTAACGATGAAGAGAACAATCGCATATTAGGCAAATGAGCGAATCCGTTGAGACGTATTGCCTCAGGAAATACTGTTGGATCAGAAAAAACATTTATACGATCTGGATGATCTCCGGCTATCTTCGGAGTAAAAGTAACCAAAAACCAGCTTGTGTCACCGGGATTTATGGTCGCACTGGTCGGTGTGAAGGTGTATGCTGGATCTCCTACTGTAATCGAGCTTATATCGATAGGACTCGAAGTTACATTCCTGACATAGAAAGAATCACTCTGTGTGTATGGATTCGGTGGATGGACATGTACATCAAAATTTAATGAAACCATATCAATCGCCAATGTTTGATTTGAAGTTTTCGTTGTACGATATATTCCAAGATCCGTACCAACAAATACAAATCCATTACTATTCACAACGATTGCTCTCACGTATTCGTTATCGAACCCCATAGAATACCAACATGCAGCATCATTGGCTGATCTGAAGAAACCTTCACGATCGGTTCCGGCGAAAATATTTCCACTTCCATTTATCGCCAAGGTCCGGCATTTGCTGAATGACTGAGTTGTATCATTCCATGTTGCGCCGTCATCTGTCGAGTAATATATGCCATCAAGATATGTCCCACCAAAAATCAAACCGTTCGGTTTGATTGCAATCGATGTGACAGAAAATCCGGCAAGGTCTTGTTGTACCCAGTTTGCACCGTTATCTGTCGAGCGGAACACTCCATCACCACCAGTTCCGGCAAAGATATACCCAGCTGGGTGTACTGCTAACGCTTGAACAACCACACTCGTCAAGCCATTGTTTACTGCTTCCCAGCTGTCACCATTGTTCGTCGAACGAAAAACACCTCCATCATCAATACCAGAGAATCCTACACCTGCAAAAATTTCACCACTAGATTTAATCGCAATGGAAAGTACAGCTTTACCATTTAATCCTACGTTTGTCCATGTAGTGCCATTATCAATCGATCGGTAAATCCCTCCGCTATCGGTTCCAACAAAAACATTTCCTGATGGTTGGACGCAAATGGATTGTACTTTATGATTCGTTAAACCAGAAATAAGCTGTATCCAAGTAGTGCCATGATCGGTGGAACGATATACTCCATTACCAAAACTTCCGGCAAATATTCGTCCGTTACCATCAATTGCAAGAGCATGAACATACATCGATGGAAATCCACTCATTTTCTGCCAGTATTGTTGAGTATAAACCAAGCCACCTGCAAGAAAGAGTATCCCAAAGGTACAAACTAAAAAAATCTTAAAATTTTTCATTTAATTTCTCCATTTTTCATGGTTGTTAAAGATTGATTAATTTATTATAAAAATTTTTATCCTAACTTCATAACTTCACGGACTTCGCTCATCGTGTTCTGGGCAATTTGCCGAGCGCGAGCTTCACCGTCATCAAGAATTTCTTTTACTTCCTGAAGATGAGATTCGTGATACGTGCGCTTTTCCCTAATGGGAGCTAAATATTCACTAAGATGTTTTGAGACATTCATTTTACAATCGACACAGCCCAACTTCCCGCTCCTGCAATCCCGTGTTATCTCCTCGATTTCACTTGTGTTGAATTTCTGATGATAGGTAAACACCAGACAAACTTCAGGTCTTCCGGGATCGCCGCGGCGTATCTTTTGAGGATCGGTTACCGCTGTTTTCATATTCTTCTCGCTTGCTTCCGGTGAATCAGATAGCAAAATCGTGTTACCGATTGATTTGCTCATCCGTTTACCGTCAAGTCCGGGTAAACGGGAGAACTTTGTTATTTTCCCTTCAGGCTCATGGAAAACGTTACCGTACTGTGCATTGAACCGCCTTGCAATCTCTCTTGTAATCTCGATGTGCGGCATCTGATCTTCACCGACCGGAACAACTTCCCCTTTATAAAGTAAAATGTCAGCGGATTGAAGTACAGGATAACCAAGATGACCGTAGATAACATTGTCAATATTCAAATCCCGAACTTGCTCCTTGAGTGTTGGATTGCGCTCAAGTCGTGATGTTGTAATAAGCATTGAAAATATCAGGTGCAGCTCTGTGTGTTCTTTAATTTGTGATTGCCGGAATACAGGACTTATTTTTGGATCGATACCTGCCGCAAGCCAATCGATCAACATATCAATGGAGTTCTGATAAAGCTGGGATGTATCAAGATTAGTCGTCAGTGCATGATAATCAGCAATAAGATGGAAGTTCCGATACTCACCTTGAAGTGCAACCCAATTTTCTAATGCACCCACCAGATGACCAAGATGCAACTTACCCGTGGGGCGCATTCCACTTAAAATTCTTTTTTCTGTCGACAATAATTAATGATCCTTAAGATTCGATATTAATTCATAAATAGATACGGCTTCCATCGTTCATCAATATTACCAACAAAATGCCGAATGAATGTAACATGGTTGGGCCTCATTGGTTTCCGGTGTAATCGCATGTGCGCTTCTTCAGGCGTCCTGTCATCTTTTCGATTGTTGCAATCAACACACGCAGCCACTAAATTCTCCCATGTTTCCTCACCCGACTTCGCTCTGGGTATAATATGGTCAACTGTGAGAGGAACATCATGACGACCACAATATTGACACCGATGACCATCACGGCGGAGTATATTTTTTCTGGAGAGGATAATTTTTTTGTACGGCACGTGTATGTAGATACCAAGGCGTACAATGCTCGGGAATGGCATCGACATAGAAACAGAACGAATTTTCTTTCCATCGTATGCTTCAATAAGTTCTGCTTTCCCCAGGTAAAGGAGAATTATAGCTTTCTTGGCATTGCAAACGCTCATCGGTTCGTAATTCTGATTGAGAATGAGCACCTTACTATTTAGCTTTCCATTCGTTTTTGCTACATAATTCGCACTGAAGACTCGAACACCTCCTTATGTGTTTTGAGTTTTTCTATTATTTAGTTAGTTATATGTAAAAATATAAAAGAATTTTTAACCTTTGTCAAGATTTCAACTTTGCAGGGGGATCTGTCCAAATCTGTATCATGGACCGAGTCCCTTCGCAATATAAATAAAAAATTATGGCAACGGTTTCCCTTCTGTATCACAAACTACTATATCGCCCAAATTTAGAGAGAAAATTGGCTCTTTAATTTTTACAAGATCACCAACAACAACGATAGCCATGTTAGAAGTATCGAGATATTTTTTCGACACCCTATCGATATCCTGTAATGTCACTTGTTCGATATTTTGCAAATATGTGTTGTAGTAGTTCTCTGGAAGTCCGTATAGAATTATGTTCTGTAAAACACCGGCAATTTGTGCGGATGTTTCAAATGTCAGGGCAAAACTTCCAACCATTCCCTTCTTAACAAACTCAAGCTCATCTGCTGTCATTCCTTTTTCGTGCATCAAATTGATTTCGTAAAGAAATTCATGCACAGAGCTATCTGATTTATCGGTGTGAACGCCTGCAGATGCGGTAAACGGTCCGGCACCTTTCTGGAAACTAAATCCGGAGCGTGCACCGTAAGTGAACCCACGCTTTTCACGAATGTTCAGGTTGATTCGGCTTGTAAATTGACCACCGAGCATCCGGTTCATCAGTGTCACAGGGAAATAATCAGGTGTGCTACGTGCGAGAGCGGGATAACCGATTCTGATTTCCGATTGTGCCGCACCCGGTTTGTCGACAAGGTACACTTTCATCTTTTCGATTGACGGTGCCATTCGCACTTTGAATTCCAGAACATCTGCAGGTTTCCATTCAGTGAGATTTTTCTCCAAAAGTGAAATGATATCATTCATCTTAACATCACCGACGACAATCAAAGTTGCATTGTTCGGGCGATAATATGTCTGGTAAAATTTTACCAGATCGCCCGTCGTCATTGATTTTATTGATGCCTCAGTCCCGGAAGGATTATTTCCATAAGGATGGTTTGCTCCATAGAGAATATACGAGAATGCATTATTTGCAATCATCGTTGCCTGATCCTTTTGCTGCATGAGAGACGTCAATCGTGTTTTTTGCAGACGGTCAAATTCCTTTTGAGGAAAAGTGGGATTCGTCAAAACATCTGAAAATATATCTATACCCTTCTCAAGATACTTAGTCAATATATTTAAGGTCATGAATGTTCCATCCAGGTTTGCTCCAACGTTTAAGTTTGCTCCGATCGATTCAAGAACATCTGAGATTTGGAGCGCATCGCGGGTTTTAGTTCCTTCATCAATCACATCGGCTGTCATCGATGCGACACCAGGTTGATTTACCGGATTGTGATCCGAGCCAGACTGAATGACAAGATTGAAAGCGACCATTGGCAGTTGATGACGTTCAACAAGCCAAACTTTTAAACCGTTTTTTAAAGTTGCTTTTTGAATTTCCGGCAGCTCAACCTTAGGAGCCGGTTTGCCAACTGGACGTTTTGTTCGGTCGATCTCTTGTGAGTTCATCGTAAAAGATATCATTGTTGTTAATATTATTCCGAGGAATAGAAATTTTATTATGGTTTTCATGTTATTATTCCCCTTTCTTGGCTGCTAATTCAAGTTTGCCGAGAGGTACCACACTTAGCACCATATTCGGTTGTGTAAGATATTTTTTTGTAACTGTAAGCACTTCTTCAGGAGTGATTCCCTTGAAAAAATCCATCTGCTTATTGATATTATTTGGCTCGCCGGTGTACGAGTAATATGCGGCAAGCGTGTTTGCTTTCCCAAGAACCGTCGTAGCTCGATTTACAATCTGAACTTCCGTAGCAGCTAGTGCATTTTCTATTTCTTTCTTCGTAACGCCATTCTTTAACACATCAGAAAGTATTTGATTAACTGCATCTTCCATCTCGGTCAAGTTATGTCCGGGTTTTGCAGTTACCTGTATTTGAAATGTTCCGGCAATCTCCGATCCACTTTGCGATGCATTTACTGATTGCGCAATCTGCTTATCATAGACGAGCAACTTATATAGCCTGGAAGTTTTCCCGCTGCTGAGTATTCTATCGAGAACTCTGAGCACAGCATCCTCGCGCGTGTTATTTTCAGGACTGTGCCATGTTAGGAAGAGACGGGGTAATTGAACTTTATCCTCAAAAGTCATACGCTGTTGTTTATCCAGGGAGACTGGTACAGCTTTCGGCCGCTCGAAATCTTTTCCTCGTGGAATTGAAGCAAAATATTTTTCAATTTGTGGTTTCAATTCAACTGGCTTGAAATCTCCGGCAACCACGAGACATGCGTTATTGGGCGCATAATACGTTCTGAAGAAATCCTGTACATCTCCCAATGCCGCCGCGGAAAGATCTTCCATATAACCTATAACAGGCCAGCTATAAGGATGAGTGGGAGGATAAATCGCCTTTGCAATTTTTTCATCGGCAGTTCCATAAGGACGGTTGTCATAATTTTGCCGCCGCTCATTCTTCACAACATCGCGTTGATTGTCTAATTTCACCTGCATCATGGCCGGAATTAAGAAACCCATTCTGTCGGATTCAAGATATAAACCCAACTCGACAAAATTACTTGGGAGAACTTCGAAATATGTTGTGCCATCCGATGTTGTAAAACCGTTGATATTGGCACCAACTTCTTGAAGCAAACTAAAATGTTCATGATTACCAACATGTTCCGATCCCTGGAACATCATATGTTCAAATAGATGAGCGAATCCCGTCCGCTTCGGTTTTTCATCCTTCGAGCCAACATGATACATCACCGAGACCGCTGTAACGGGTGCAGCATGATCTTCGTGCAGGATAATAGTTAAACCGTTATCCAGTTTGTATTGCTCGAACTTTACATTGATCTGGGCATTACTTGTAATACTCATACAGATCACCAAAAAGAAAATTGTGAGTACGACCTTCATAGAGAAATACTCCATTCATATTATTAATTTATTGAGGATTATGGACTTAAAATCTACGGATTATTAAAATGAGATGCAAAAAGGGGCTTGCATAAAGGTAATTGAATATCTGAATATCATGAAGGAAGGATGAAAAAACAGCAGATTACGAATGGCTAAGGATGAAAAAGAAAAGCCCCACCATTTCTGGTAGGGCTTCCTTTTGCAAAAAATCCTTTTTATTCTTTCGGTATTTGGACGGCGTAAAATCCGATTCCATTACTCTTTTTTACACGGAATATGATTGCATCACCTGGTTTTCGTTTGTCGATTATCTTCTTTAAACCTTTTGGCGAGTTTAGTTCTTGTTTGTCAGCGTCCATGAGAATATCGCCCGTTCCGATTTGATTGTTGAACGCTTCACTGTATGGTTTTGATTCACTCACGATGATACCTCTGTCAACAGCGGCTATTTTCTTTTCCTCGGATGTCATTTGTCTCACTGTCAATCCAAGATTATCGAATGTCATCGACTTTGATGATAATTCCCCCTCATTATTCTTTTCAGCATCATCACCCTGTTTCTCATCCTTTACTGCAACTGCTTCATTTCGCTGGCGAAGAGTAATTTTTTTCTCTAATGTTTTTCCATCCCGGAAGACTCTAAAAACCACTTCGTCACCCGGATGTTTACGTGCGATAAATGTCTGTACCTCGCTGGGCGTTTTCATTTCTTTACCCTCTATCGATAGGATAACATCTTTTTCTTTCAGATCAGCAGCATCAGCCGGACTATTATCTTCAACTTTTTGTATCAGCGCACCCTGAGGTTTTTCTAAACCAAGCGCTTTTGCCATCGCTTGAGATACGGGATTCATTTGAATACCTACATAAGCGCGCCTTACTTTCCCAATCTTGATGATATCTTCCGCCACCGCCTTTGCAAGATTAATTGGAATTGCAAAACCATAACCCTGATAATGAGCATTCGTTGTTGCAATGGCAGAATTAATACCGACAACTTCTCCCTTTAAATTTACAAGTGGACCACCACTATTCCCAGGATTGATTGCGGCATCAGTTTGAATAAAGTTCTCAATTCCCAGACCGCCTTGTCCTTGTAGAATATCGATGCTTCTTCCAATTGCGCTTACGATACCGGCAGTTACCGTTCCCTGCAACCCTAGTGGATTCCCAATCGCAACAACCATCTCACCAATTTCAAGATCATCAGAATTTCCAAGTGCGGCAGTTGGTAATTCTTTTCCATCTACTTTAATAATCGCTAAATCGGTTGTTGGATCTGTACCGATAATTTTCGCCTTTTCTTTTCTTCCGTCATTGAAGGTTACTTCAATCTTCTTCTCGTCAGCGTCAGCAACAACATGATTGTTCGTCATTATATATCCTTCAGAGCTGATGATAAAGCCCGACCCACCTTCGATCTGTGGTACATCGGGCATCTGTTGATCGGGTCCAAAAAAATGAAAGAAATCTCTAAGATTCCCTGACCCTTTCTTTTCTTTCGTCGTTACCGTGATCGATACCACCGTTGGTGAGACAGCTTTACTGACCTCGATGAATGCCTTGCTTAATGATTTATAATCGGGATTATTAATTTGACTCGGTGTTCCAAGCTTTACCTGCGGGTCACCGGCAAATCCCGGCTGAACACCGAAGTGAAAGTTCGATACGAGTATCATCCCAAAAACGATCCCGATAAAGATTAAAAAAATTGCTGCAAGAATTGATTTTTTTGACATAATTGATTTTTCCTTTTCTGACTAAACTATCCGATTATACTTTAATAAATTTATTTTGTTACGAACATTCTGATTAAAATATTTTAAGTTGTATCCATTATTTTCGAAAATACCTTCTGAGATTTCAACGATCGTAACCCCGTTACATGATATTGAAGATACGTCCATAGGAAATCTTCTAAAGTATTTTTCGTCTGAATATTCATGTCTCTTTCTAACACTGATTCCATACTATTAGATTCAAACATTTGCCGAAGGATTTTAAGAACATCTGTTTGGATCATGTTCAAGTTGCCTGGAAGAATTTTACATCGATCGCATAATAATCCCCCTTTATCAATATGATATTTATATTTTCGATCTTCAGCCGTATCACTAATAATCAATTTTTTACATGAAACACATCGATTGAAAGAGGGTTCAAATCCTAAAACCTTTGCCAAATGAAGCTCAAAGTAATATAACAAATTCTGATAATTTTTCGTTGCACTGTTTAAAACGTTTAAAGAATTTACAAGCAGCTTAAACATCGGAATATTTTGTTCTTGCTCATGGGCTACATTATTTACCAGCTCTATTAGTGCCATCCCGATTGCCATTTTATCCAAGTCTTGATACAGATAGTGGAAAGGTTTCATCAAATCACAGTGCGAAACTGTCTGGATTTCTCTTCCCTCCTTTTTATAAAACACAACAGAGACGTACGACATCGGCTCGAGTGAGGATCCAAACATGCTCTTTGCTCGTCGGGCACCTTTAATAATTCCCGCAACCTTACCAAACTGCCGTGTGTAGAATGTTGCGATCTTACTTGTCTCCCGATACTTCATCGCTTTTAATACAACAGCTTCTGTCTTTACTATTGTGCTCATTCGTTAGGAGCAGCGCTTCTATAGTTATTAAAATTAAACGGTGGATAAAATATACCTCGATCTGTGATGATTGCATTGACGAGAGAAGCTGGTGTAATATCGAAGGCGGGAGAATAAACATTTACTCCTAGTGGTGCAGTTCGTTTACCGAAACCTTCAGTGATCTCGATTCCGTTTCGCTCTTCCACATGAATTTTATCACCACAGGATATTGCAGGATCAATTGTGGATGTCGGTGCAGCAACGTAAAATGGTATACCATGATGCTTCGCCGCAATTGCAACAGAGTAGGTTCCAATTTTATTTGCAACATCTCCATTAGCAGCGATGCGATCAGCTCCAACAACCACCAGATCAATTCTCTTCTGCTGCATCAGAAATGCCGCCATGCTATCGGTAATCAGGATGACATCAATACCCACTTTCATTAATTCCCAAGTAGTCAGCCGCGCACCTTGAAGCAGCGGCCGCGTTTCATCTACATAAACTTTATGAACCTTCCCCTGCTCGTGGGCTGTTGTGATAATACTCTGGGCAGTACCTGCTCCGCCAGTTGCTAATGCCCCTGTGTTGCAATGAGTAAGTATGTTTGCGTTCGCTGGAATTAGTGCATTTCCGTTTTCACCTATTCTCCGGCACATCTCCTCATCCTCACGATGAATATTAATCGCCTCTTTGATAAGTGTTTTACGAATCTGATCAACCGATCCTGATTCATTAATAATTTTTTTCATTCGATCCAATGCCCAAAATAAATTCACAGCAGTTGGGCGTGTCGATGCAAGCTCTTCGATTGCTCGATTAATCTCTTGAGAAAATGAGGAATAAGTTCTCCCAACGAATCGGCATGAAGCTAACGCTACACCATATGCTGCGGCAACACCTATCAATGGTGCACCACGAATTTTTAACTCTCTGATCGCCTCTGCAATAATCAGGTAGTCATCGGTTTGGATATAAGTTTCATTTAAAGGAAGTTGTGTTTGGTCTATAAACCTGACAGAATCGCCACACCATTCAATTGCTTTAACCATCTTCACTTATTCCGTTATGGCTTCGTCGAATTTGGAAAGCTCTCGGAACTCCCGAAACCGATCGAGGATTTCGAAGTAAGTCAGGTCCTTGAACCGATCTAAGCTGAACCTCTCAACACAGAAAGAAGCGAGTGTGCTTCCGTGAATAACCGCACGCTTAAAATTTTCGTCAGATATATCATCTGTCTTTGCAATCCAGCCGATGAAGCCGCCGGCAAATGCGTCACCCGCACCTGTTGGATCGTAGATATTTTCCAGCGGATAAGCAGGGGCAGAAAAAATTGTGTTTGCTGTAATAAGCAGCGCACCGTGTTCACCTTTTTTAATGACTACCACTCGAGGACCCAATTTCATTATAGATTTACCTGCACGAATGAGATTTGGCTCGTTCGTTATTTCGCGCGCCTCCGATTCGTTTAGTATGATTACATCCAAAAGCTTAAGCGTTTTCATAAGCTCGGCATTTTTACCCTTGATCCAGAAGTTCATCGTATCACCAACCACAAGTCGCGGTTTCTCTATCTGTTCAAGAACGTTTCGCTGAAGCACCGGATCGATGTTACCAAGGCAAACGTATGTTGTCTTCTTGAAGGAATCGGGAATAACCGGATTGAAATGCTGGAACACGTTGAGATCGGTATAGAGTGTATCTCGCACATTTAAATCGTAATGATAACGACCACCCCATCTGAATGTTTTTCCATCTTTAATGATTTGCAATCCCTCCAAATCAATTTCACGATCTTCGAGAAATTGAATATGTTCTTTTGAAAAATCACCTCCAACAACACCCACAAGTCGAATTGGAGTTACATAATAACTTGCTGCAATCGAGATATAAGTAGCCGAGCCGCCTAATGCATTTTCGACTTTTCCGAAAGGTGTTTCAATACTGTCAAAAGCGAGCGAACCAACAACTAAAAGACTCATGGAATTCCTTTATGAGAGGTTTAAAGAACTGGATAATTTACGAAAAGCGATAACGATGTGCAAGGAAGGCAAGAAGAGAAATCGGTTAATTTAGTCTTATTATTTTTATTCAAATTTATACCGAGCCAATCCGGTGGTTGACTTTGTTTGTACAATACATTAAATTATTCCGAATAATTTGGGTTATTACGAGTTGAAATCCATTATTTCCATATTACTTTTAATTTCTTTTACCATTCCATTCGGTGGATCCTACATCCTACTTCAATACCAAAAACGACAGGTCAAAAAGGAAATTAAAGAACGTATAATTTCGGGGATCGATAAAAACGATCTTGTATTTCTCAAGCTCTCAAAAAAAGAATCTGAAAGTGAATTGCTCTGGGAACATTCCGGAGAATTTGAATACAACGGGGAAATGTATGATATTGTTCATGCAGAGGAAACAGGCGATACATTCTTCTATTGGTGTTGGTGGGATCATAAAGAAACTAAACTAAATAAACAATTGGATAATTTAGTAACCCAAGCAATGGGAGACAACATAGGAATTCAAGCAAACGCAAAATGTATAGCCACTTTCTTATTCTCACTTTTTACTCTAAAGACAGACGCATGGGATGCATTTACCGAATCTCGATATGCACCCCGGACTCCAGCAAACTCTTTTTATTCTTCCATTAAAATTTCGCCGCCAATCCCTCCTCCGTAGTTATTATAAACAAATATTTAAGTTCATCCTACCCGATCCTTATTCAGGACGCGGGATATAATTATTTGTTTAACTACTAAGGAGTTACAATGAAGCAAATCATATTTCTATGGTTATTCATTGGAGTGTATATGGTGAGTTACGCTCAGGTAATAACCGTTAAAGATCAAGAGGGTAACCAGCCTCTTGAGTTAATAAGTATAATCAGTAAAAATCCAAAAGCATCGGCTCTAACCAATGCAAAGGGACAAGCCGATATTTCAGCATTTAAGGGATCCGAGCGAATTGAGATTCGAATGATGGGATACGCCTCAAAGATAACGAGCTACGATGAAATAGCAAAAGAGAATTTTATAGTTTATCTAACTCCATCACTCATTTCTCTGGAACAAGTTGTAGTTTCGGCTACGCGATGGAATCAATCACAAAGGGAAATTCCCACCAAAATCACAATCATTACATCAAAAGAAATAGAGATACAAAATCCACAAACCACCGCAGACTTATTGGGTACCTCAGGTGAAGTCTTTATTCAGAAGAGCCAACAAGGTGGTGGAAGTCCTATGATAAGAGGCTTCGCAACAAATCGTCTTCTAATAACTGTAGATGGAATAAGAATGAATACTGCCATTTTCCGCAGCGGAAATTTACAGAATGTTATCTCACTTGATCCATTCGCAACAGAGAGAATGGAAGTACTTTTCGGACCCGGCTCTGTGATTTACGGCAGTGACGCCATTGCCGGTGTAATGAGTTTCTATACGCATACACCGCAACTGTCATTAACCGACATGCCCTTTATAAAAGGGAATGCAGTATCCCGTTATTCATCGGCATGTAATGAATTTACAGGCCATTTTGATCTAAATATTGGTTGGAAAAAATGGGCTGCTGTCTCCAGCTTCTCGCATAATAAGTTTGGTGATCAACGGATGGGAAGTAATGGACCAGATGAATACTTACGTCGGCAATACTCTCAGCGAATTGACGGCATCGACAGGGTCTTTACCAATGATGATCCGTTAATGCAGCGACCTACAGGTTATTCGCAATTCAATTTGATGCAAAAGGTACGATTCAAGCCGAATTTCAACTGGGATTTCACTTACGGAATCCATTACTCAGCAACGACAGATTACTCACGTTATGACAGACTTCTACGCTTCCGCAACGGTATACCAAGAAGTGCTGAGTGGTACTACGGACCTCAAAAATGGATGATGAACAACCTAAATCTAACACACGATGCGGTTACATACATTTACGACCAGTTGACCGTACGTCTTGCATACCAGTTCTTTGAAGAGAGCCGTATCGACCGTGACTTTAATAAAACTGAGCGAAGGTCTCGAGTTGAAAAAGTTTATGTTTACTCAGCAAATCTCGATTTCGCCAAATCAATTTCCAGTAAACATGATCTCTTCTACGGTTTAGAAGCAGTATATAACGATGTAAACTCAATAGGAACTGATGAAGACATCTCTGCAGGAGTTACTCAAACAGGTCCCCCCCGATATCCACAGTCAACTTGGGGCTCCTATGCAACTTACCTTACTTATCAGTTCAAAGCTATGGATGAATTGGTGCTTCAAGCAGGTGCGCGTTACAATCAGTTTGTTCTTGATTCAAAATTTGACACGACTTTTTATCATTTCCCGTTTACTACTGCTTACATTAACAATGGAGCATTTACTGGAAGTTTGGGATTAGCGTATAATCCAACCAAAATGTGGTCGCTAAGTGCAAATCTTTCGACCGGATTCCGCTCACCGAATGTGGATGATATCGGCAAAGTGTTCGACTCTGAGCCCGGTTCCGTTGTGGTACCAAATCCTGACTTGAAGGCTGAGAGAGTTTACAATGCAGAAGTTGGAATTGCCAAGATATTCAGTGATAAAATAAAAATTAACCTTACAGGATTTTACACCTGGTTGAACGACGCCCTGGTTAGAAGAAATTTTACACTAACCGGTCAAGATAGCATTATGTATGACGGAGAGTTAAGCCAAGTGCAAGCAATTCAAAACGCAGCTCACGCAACTGTTTGGGGTATCCAGGCAGAATTGGATGCAGACCTTTTTACGGGTTTTAGCTTCTCATCACGTTTCAATTACCAAAAAGGAGAGGAAGAGTTAGACGACGGCACAACAAGTCCGTTACGACATGCAGCTCCGTGGTATGGTGTCTTGAAGCTTATATATACAACTCAAAAACTCAGACTTGAGTTCTATTCGACACATTGTGGTGAAGTAAGTTATGAGAATCTTGCTCAGGAAGAACGAGGGAAAGATTACTTATATGCTATCGATAAAAATAAACATCCATATTCACCCGGCTGGTATACATTAAATTTCAAGACTATGTATCAACTATCTGACGATCTGTCTGTTGGTGGCGGTGTGGAAAATTTCACGGATCAATGTTACCGACCGTACAGTTCCGGAATTGCAGCACCGGGGAGGAATTTTATCCTAAGCTTAAAAGCAAGTTACTAGATTCAGGAACTCATGGAAGGCAGGTGGTCCAAATTATTGTGGTGTCAGCTATTGTGAGTATTTTGCCCTGATGTTTTAGGACGTGAGGCAGGAAAATAATGTAGTAAGACATCCGAGGTTTTACATTGCTCAATGCAGGTGAAACATCGGATGTCAATCACCCAATAAAAGTTAATACTTATGCTCAAAAGAGTGTTAAAATTGATACTCGTTTGTGTAGCTACATAT
>CAYGZC010000047.1:0-3535 GCA_964354225.1 uncultured Chlorobiaceae bacterium
GCTAATAATAGTCACCGATAGAAATGCGCCCAATAGTCGGATAATATTAGTGGATTCAAAAAATCCGGAAGAAAAGAACTGGAAAGAATTGATTCCAGAAAAACCGGAAGTGCTGAGCAGTATTTCATCTGTTGGAGGAAAATTGTTCTTAACGTATATGAAGGATGTAACACCTCATGTCTATGTATATAATGTTGATGGTCAGCTTGAAAACGAGATTCAGCTTCCGATCTTAGGAATGGCAAGCGGGTTTGGCGGGAAGAAGGAGGATGCTTTTGTTTTTTTCTCGATGACTTCTTTTACAACACCGGCAACAATTTACCGATATGATATTCCAACAAGGCAAATTACATTATTCCGTAAACCTGAGATAGATTTTCCAGCGGATGATTATATTACCAAGCAAATATTCTACAAAAGTAAAGATGGAACACGTATCCCAATGTTTATCACTCATCGAAAAGATATTAAACTGGATGGAAAGAATCCTACACTCCTCTATGGCTACGGTGGATTCAACGCGAGTATGACACCAAGTTTCGGTGTTGGCAGATTAATATGGCTTGAGCAGGGTGGAGTGTATGCAGTAGCAAATCTACGCGGCGGAAGTGAGTACGGCGAGAATTGGCATCAGGATGGTACGAAATTAAAGAAGCAGAATGTCTTCGATGATTTTATAGCTGCTGCAGAATATCTTATTAACGAGAAATATACCTCACCACAAAAACTTGCAGTTCAAGGAACCTCGAACGGCGGCTTACTGATCGGTGCAGTAATAAATCAGAAGCCCGATCTCTTTAAAGTTGCTTTACCTGCTGTTGGTGTAATGGATATGTTGCGCTTCCACAAGTTTACAATCGGATGGGCGTGGATAGAAGATTATGGATCGAGTGATGATTCTGTGAATTTCAGAAATCTTTATGCTTATTCACCATTGCACAACATTAGTGATGGATTAAATTATCCGGCAATATTTGTTACAACTGCAGATCATGATGATAGGGTAGTACCGGCACATTCATTTAAGTACATTTCGACGATGCAAGAGCAATATAAAGGAGAAAATCCGACGTTAATACGAATAGAAACAAAAGCCGGTCATGGTGGTGGCAAACCGACAACAAAAATTATCGAAGAAAGTGCAGATGTGTATTCATTCACGTTTTATAATTTAGGAGTTCAACCTAAATATTGAGGCGGTTCGATACGCGCTGAAAATGAAAAAAAGAATGAGGATTTACTCATCCTTTGTATTTGTTGGTTCGGCAATGAAGAGTTTTGAACATTGGTCACCCTTGAATCTATCAGCTTTCTTACATTCTTCGTGGTGTTTACGGAGTACCTGGAGATTATCGGCATCTTCTGAGAAACAAAAATCCTCTAATTTATCGCCGCATTCTGTGCAATAGATGGGTTTTTCTTGTAATGATTCTTGAGGAATTGGTTTCTTCATAATTTGTATTTATTATTGATTACAATAATAGAACACTACAAATATATAAAATTGTTCCATTAAAAGCATCTATTTAAAAATTTATAATGGAGTTTCGATATGAAAGGATTCCTACTATTAGCTGCTATTATTGTTTACTCGACTGTCAATGCGCAAGAAGTCAGACAGATACGTGACGATGTAGGTTACTGCTGGAGTGTCGCACAAATGGAGAAACTTGTAAAATATCTCCAGGGGATCGAAACACAAGTTGTCGAACCCAATATTATTGCGGGTATCTCACCACATGATGATTATTTGTATGCGGCGAGAGTGTATTTTCCACTTTTTAAAACCATAAAAGATAGAGAAGCCGTGATTTTTGGTGTAACGCACGGGACAGTAAGAAAGGAAATCGGCGATCCTCAAAATATTTTATTATTTGAAGAATTTAAAGAGTGGAGAGGACCGAGAAAGAATATTGAAATCTCTCCACTTCGTGAGTTTATTAAGACTCGGCTTGATACATCGTACTTCAAGGTTAACAATAAGGCGCATGAGCTTGAACACTCAATCGAAGGGCTGCTCCCATTCTTACAATATTTTAATCCCGATATTAAGATAACTCCCGTTATGGTTACAGTAATGCCGTTCGAAAGGATGGAGGATGTCTCCGAGAAGCTGTCTGTTATTATTACAGAGTATATCAAAGAAAACAAAATGGTTCTTGGAAAAGATATTATCTTCTTGATGTCTTCCGATGCAAATCATTATGGGAAAGACTTTAACAACATTCCTTTTGGCGAAGATTCTACTGCCCACCGGAAAGCTACTGAGCAGGATAGACGAATTGCCGGCGATTATCTAACAGATTTGGTCAAGCTTGAAAAGATAAAAAAGTTTACGGATGAAATGAAGAAAGTGGTTTGGTGTGGAAAGTATTCAGTTCCGTTCGGTTTATTGACAGCAAATAAAGTTGTAGACCTCATTATGAACAAAAAACTCGAAGGTAAAATCCTCAGATATTCAGATACATATGCAGAAGGAGTGCTCCCAATTAAAGGGACAGAGTTAGGCACAACCGCACCATTTTCACTAAAACATTGGTGCGGGTTTCTAAGTGCGACGTTTTATGCTGAATGAAATATATTACCGCAGAGGTGCCTGAGGACTCTGAGAAAAACATTAGGTTAAATGACTCTCTGGCGAATACAGACTAGCTTAAGCAGTTACTTTTAATTGCTCATAGAGAAACTCAGGTGAGAAATCAGCTCCATTTTCCCAAACAATTGTATGAAGATCGGGATGAACGTAAACTTTTTTGAATTGTTCAATATCTTTAAGTCCCTCAAACATTAGCCCCCACAATTCATCTTTAAGATTTACCTCACCTTCAGTTCCATCATTAAATTGTAACCAAATGATGTAATCACTCACATACTTAGTTTTCACAATCCTGGGTATCATAAATTTACTCCAATGGTTTTATTTTTTTTAATGGTTGTCTATCTTTGGCAAGGTCCCAATCTTCGATCAGTTCTTTTTTATGCAAACCATACCATTCCATAACATGAGACATTGCTCGTGGTGGGAATTGACCATTTACAATTCCTGTTTCGATGTCAACGGTTATTTCGTTTTCACCATAATTAGCATGGAAATGCGGTGGAGTATGATCGCGATAAAACATCGCGATTACTATTCCAAGAAATCGGCAAATCTCAGGCATAGTTTATTGTTATATCGTTTATGAAAATAACCATTGAACAAATATAAATCATTTTGAATCATTAATCAAAATATATCTGGTCGGGAGTAGATTTGTTCGTTATCTATTTGGCGAGATATTCACTCCGTAAAACTGTCCGAAGGTTTGCTATGAATAAACGAGATTAACCTTCGGGAGGTTATCCGAATTTAAACGACTTGAGCCGTAATGAATTTGTAACAACTGAGACCGAACTCAGCGCCATCGCTCCCGCCGCAAGCATCGGATCAAGCTTACCAAAAGCGGCGAGTGGTATTAATATTATATTATAAATGAATGCC
This sequence comes from uncultured Chlorobiaceae bacterium, assembly GCA_964354225.1. Lineage (GTDB taxonomy): Bacteria > Bacteroidota > Ignavibacteria > UBA10030 > SZUA-254 > CAYGZC01. Next base: position 3,482 of record CAYGZC010000047.1, read on the forward strand.
CAGAAGAGATTCTGTCGTATAATCTTCATCGTCCGCTTTGAAAGTTCTATCGCC
>CAYGZC010000048.1:0-3403 GCA_964354225.1 uncultured Chlorobiaceae bacterium
CGGTGTTTGGCACCGCACTCACAGCCGTTCCATTCGAACCATGATTCACTGTCTGTGGCGATGTTCCACTGATAGATCCGTTCGCAACTGCCGTATAGGTTAGCGTGTAGGTGTTAATCGAGAAGTATGCCGCTATCGTGTGTGGTCCCGTCATTACGTTTTTAAATGTATAGCTCGTTGTCGAATCGACATGCATGTTATCAACAAGCAAGCTATCAAAATGATGCCCAACATCTGGATTGAATGTGAATTGCTTGTCAGTGCCATAGTCTACCGTCTGGGGTGTTGATGGTGTAATCGATCCATTTCCCACAACACTCGGCGTGATCGTGTAAGTGTTGATGGCAAAATTCGCCGTGACTGAGATATTCGCTGTGACGTTGACATCCGTTCTTGGATTAGCTGTTGAGAGATCGCTCCAGTTGACAAAGTGGTAGCCCGGATCAGGTACCGCATTCACTGACGTACCATTAGAACCATAATTCACTGCCTGTGGCGATGTTCCACTAATAGATCCGTTCGCACCCGCTGTATAGGTTAACGTGTATGTATTGATCGCAAAGTTCGCTGTGACAGTAATATCTGCTGTTACGTTGACATCTGTTCTTGGATTAGATGTTGAGAGATCACTCCAGTTGACAAACTGGTAGCCCGGATCAGCCACTGCACTAACAGCAGTTCCATTGGAACCATAATTCACTGTCTGAGGCGATGTTCCACTAATAGATCCGTTCGCACCTGCTGTGTAAGTTAGCGTGTAGGCGTTAATCGAGAAATATGCCGCTATCGTGTGTGGTCCGGTCGTTACGTTTTTAAATGTATAGCTCGTTGTAGAGTCAACATGCATGTTATCAACAAGCAAGCTGTCAAAATGATGCCCGAGATCCGGACTGAATGTGAATTGCTTGTCAGTTCCGTAGTCCACCGACTGGGGTGTCGATGGTGTAATAGATCCATTTCCTACAACACTCGGCGTGAGGGTGTAAGTGTTGATCGTGAAGTTCGCCTGCACCGTTGCATCATCTGAGGTGAGTGTTGCGGTTGTACTGATCGCGTTCACATCGGCAATCGATGCGTTTCCAACTGCTATCGTCCAGTTTACAAAATGATATCCGGTGTTTGCCGATGCTGTGATCGTCGTTGCTACACCGCTATCCACAATTATCGGTGATGACGACGGGACTATGATTGTTCCACCTGTCGTTGCTGTCACCGTCAGGTTGTATGCATTCAGCATAAAGTGCGCCGTGACGTTCTCCTTGGAATTTATCTGGATGTCCGACGGATTGGTCTTGCCATTAACATCACCACTCCAATTAATAAAGAGTAACAAAGTTATTACTATACAGCAAAATATCACTAATGGATTTTTTGTAAAATAATTTTTCATAATGGCTTACATAATGATGTCATATTATTCTGACAATCAAATTATTCCTTTATAAAAATGAACAACCATGAAAATGGGCAATTCGTTCCAGATATCTGAATTTGTGAGTATAACCCCGCATTTTATAATAAGATAATTCTACGATTTTGTCAAGTTTAATTTTTGATTATTTAATATTGACCAAAAAAATATTTAAAAAAATGGGTACATCGAGCACCATGCGAATTTTATGCTCATATATGGCGGATAATCAGCTATTTTAATCGCAGATCAAGAGGCGGGACTCACGATTCTAAAACCAGGTATAGTTCGGAGGCAAAAGTTCACCAAATTTCTTTGAATCGACAGAGGGAATAATAGCAATCGGTAACCTGTTGCTTTTATATTTTATAAACAGAAAAAGGATCGATTCTAACATTATTAAATTTTGGGGAAATATTAAACATAAAAGAAATAGAGATAATCTCTTTTAATATAGTTTGTCTTTTCCACTCCTATCTCCTATTTTCGTGCAACTTCTTCACAACCCAATTACATACCCCGCAACAATTTGTATCGTCGAGACCGACTGCTTGAACTTCTCCATGTATGCAGCGGTTTGGGTTGTACCGTGTGCTTCGTGAACGCTTACACTGTACTCCGGTTTGCTAAAAAAGTAACGAACTCCAATATCGAATTCCTCACTTACGATTAGACCTAAGTCAACACCGTAACCGGGTGAGAGTGTAACGGCAGAACTTTTCGTTCTCCGACCGGATCCCGACCGTGTGATGTTATCCTCTCTGATCTCCGGCTGTCTGAAGACGAACACACCAACTTCTCCTCTGCCGTATAGCATCATTGCCGAAGAGATGGAAGTATTATATCCAACGATTCCCATCAAGTTTGTGCAGATATAATCCTCAGCGTGAACCATAAACTTAGGAAGTGTATCGTGCATGGAATGCTGTTGCGCTTCAGTATCGTACTTATGAAGAAGAAAAGTACTGCTCAATCCAATATCCAGGTTCTTCGCTAAGCGTGAAGTAAACTCAACACCCAGCGCAAAGCCCGTTTCCGCATAAGCGGCATGCACACCTGATGTTTTTGAAAAATAACCGATAGGAATACTTAACCCTCCCAAAACTATCAGATGACGAACAGGCGATTGAGCGTATACCAATTCACTTGTCAGCAAAGTAGCAACGAGAAAGACACTAAAAATTAATAAGTAAGATTTAATTGGTTTTCCTCAAAGATATTATTAAGTGATAAAATAATATAAACGCCGGGTATTGTCAAGTAGCGCTGGAAAGGTTCACATTTTTTGCTCGTTTGCTTTTTCCCCTCTTATCTCCTATTTTAGTGCTACTCTTCAGCAACCTCTCGGTCTCAGATATTAATATTTCACCGCTGAGACCTGCCCGCTGGCAGGCGGGCATAGAGAACGTTGAGGTAAAATATCTTAAAAAATAATCCGAGGTATGTATGAAAACTTTATTAAGTACTCTTCTTGTTTGCAGCCTAATTATCTCCCTCCAATCAATTGCGCAACAAAAACCGCTGACACTCAAAGAAAAAATCAAACGCTTCGCACCCACCGAAATTAAGGCGGATGTTTCAAAACTATCCGCTGGTGACAAGAAAGCACTTGCCAAACTGATTGAAGCTGCCAAGATTATGGACTCATTATATCTCCAGCAAGTATGGAGCGGGAATACAGATCTACTCCATAAATTAGAAGATGATTGGGCGCCTTCGGGTAAAGCACGGCTTCAATATTTCTTGATCAACATGAGTCCGTGGTCTACAATTGATCATCAAGAACCGTTCATCGAAGGAGCGCCAAATCCGCGACCGCCTGGAGCAAACTATTATCCTGAAGATATGAAGAAGGAAGAATTTGAAAAATGGGTTTCCACATTACCCGACGCTGAGAAAAGCAAAGCAACCGGTTTCTTCTACACAATCCACGCCGAAGAGGATGGTATGTTCAAGAACGTTCCTTACAGCGAAGAGTACAAAGATTTACTC
>CAYGZC010000049.1:0-5922 GCA_964354225.1 uncultured Chlorobiaceae bacterium
CAACTCGGAATAAAGTCGGAAATTCGAATCGAACCGCTGCTGCTGCTCGATAACCCGCGATCCATAAAATCCGAGGAGTGCAACTGCTATCGCGGTGAGCAATCCACCGACCGGCTCAAGCACAACCTTCGCAATATCCCAACCATCCTTCTTTCGTGGTTTAATATTTTCGGTCTCTTCCATGGTTACTTCCTTTTCAGGGTATAGGTTGTGTCCTTTTTCTCTAAGATGAAATCGTATCGAGTTGATTTATCGTATGAGTACACCTCAAAAGTTGGAATTTTATTATTATAATATGTTTTAAATAAGCACTTACCTTTCTCCACAATAAACAAACGATACGACCCGTAGTTATCAGTTTCCGTACTGTATGTTTTTTTCGGCGAGATGATCTCAACTTTAATTCCTTTCTTTACAGCTTTTCCGTCTTCACGAAGAGTCCCGAATATCTCACCAGCGTATGAGATGGTAATTAGCAAAATGGCTAAAAGCAGTATCAGCAAGAATCTTTTTATCATAGATATTCTCCTTGTCTAAATAAATATTCCGTTGTTGCTTGTTGACGAAATGTAATAAGAATGTTAGAAAGTAACAAACATTCAACCGGGATAGGTGGAATGAAAAAAAAGCAAAGCATCTCTGGTTGGGCTGCCCGAAGAATTACTTGAATGCCGTTATTTCAGGAGCAACATCCTGTTAACTCTTGTAAATGATTTATTTGCATCCGCGATACTCACAGCATTCAGTTGATATAAGTAAACCCCGCTTGCCAAACTCTGTCCTGAGCTTGTCGAAGGATTCCACTCCACCGATTTATATCCTGCATCCTGTACTTCATCAACAAGTGTGCTAACTTCCTGACCGAGAATATTGAACACCTTCAACGTCACTTTGCTATCGATGGGTAACTGGTACTGTATAACAGTTGACGGATTGAATGGATTAGGATAGTTTTGTTGTAATGCAAATTCTTTTGAGATTTCCATTAATGAAGATCCGGACAATCGCAGCTTGATTTCAGCTTTTGGATTTCTGATCTCGATTATTCCATTTTCATTTAGCTGAATCGTCTTGTCATCAACTTGGAAAGATGGATAAACAATTTGTTCCTTAATATCCCAGCTTAGAGTTAGTGGGAATTTTCCTCCATTAATCAGGATTGGAAATGCTTGATCTTTTCCATTCTCTGCTTCAATATTTCGCTGGGAAGCAAACCGAACATCGAATATCTGCGGTGGGGGAGACGGTGGCAGCTCGAACGATTCTATTTGTATCTGTTTATGTTTCGAAGCAAAGTACAAAGCTTGCTTTTTTCCATGTCCATCAACAAATGTTAAGCTGGAGATTCCTTCTTTATCAGCAATCTCCGATGTCATCACGCTGTGGGGAATGGTTATGTTTTTTTCTCCAGCCGTTTTAAAAAATTGACTGCTTGCATACGAAGAATTCAAGACCAATCTGCCGGCTCTATCGGTTTTAATCCAGTACCCACATCCCGGTTCAAGAGTATCGGCATTACAATACCCACCCAAATTTGAATAACTAACAACATTAGAGAGAATTGTTAGCGGAGAAATTGGAGTAACCTGAGAGACAAGAACGGGATATGACACCGAACCGATGATGTTCCACTGAGGGTTCACGTTAATAGTGTCACACAAGATTTCAATTCCCGGTATATCAACAGTTTGATCCGAATTAAATTTCATCCAGTATCCTATACCTTTTAGCAATGAGTCTTGTTGTAAATAACTGGAGTTGTACGTAAACGCATCGGAGCTGCTTGTTGGAAAAAGAGAGCTCTTTCTGCAATCAGCCACCGTTAAAGGTACCGAAATTAAATTCCAGCCATCGCCTACGCTAACTCCGGAAAATTGTATTGTCAACTTTAGCGGGATAGGTACACTGGGTAATAGAGGATCGTTGTTATTAATATTTAAGAAAATATAATGAGAGCCAATCCTTCCTTCCGCTTTCATATTTATCTCGATGTCAGTAAAACTGCCGGGATTCACCATGCCGTTTTCCGGAATGATAGAAGTGATAATCTCTTCTGAAAATCCTAATGATTGATAAATAACACTTGTTGTAGAAAGCGTTGGACTAATCAACAGCGGTGGCGGGGAATAATAATACAATCCGCTCGAATATACTCTTCCCCATTTATTTTCGAACGGCAATGTCTTCGGTTGGCGATAGAATGTTATCGAATCTTTACTTGTCAATCCAATAAAATAATATTTAACCGGATTCATGGGCAATGCCATCGAATCCGATGAATAAAATTTTCTACCGATTCCGGAGTTCAATACCGGTTTCATGAAAATTCTGTAGAATGGACCCGTTTTACTATTCGATTCATAGACTGCATAATGAATCTCGGTTGATTTCAAAATATTCAAGAAAAATTTTATCTCCCTGAGCATCAAAGGTTCTTTTACAGTCCAGATGTTCCCTCGCAATGACGTTTTTCCGATGAGTGCTGTTACAGTATCGCCTATCTCAGTATGATCCGGCTGGTATGTAACGTTGTAAAACAAATTACCCAAACCGGAATTTGAAATTCTGCATTGCACCGAACCAATTTGACCTCGACGAAGACTAAGCATAACAGTATCGGAAGGCACTGAAATGCGGGGAGGGTGAATTCCTTTTGCTTTTAATGATACATTGACGACAGAATCGCGTAGGTCATTATTTCTTATTATCAAAGCGCCTGTAAAATCCCCTGCCGAGGTCGGTGTAAATGTGATAACAACAAATCGCTCACTGTCCGGTGGAACACTGAGCGTTGTTCTATCAAGTATAAAATCCGGATTACTTGTCGATATATTATTACAAACTAATTCCCGTGACCCGCGGTTTCCGATGTTAAGCGTTTCGGAATAGGTATAGTTTACGAACAGTGAATCAAAATCTATGCTGTCTCGACTTACTGAAATATTCGGTCGATCAAGAATAGTAAAGCTCAACGAGAGAGGTACCGAACTTTCATTCAAATCATTATTGGCAACATAAAGGTTACCATTATAAAAACCGGGATTTATACCATTCGGGTTGAATGTTAATGTTACCAATTGACTATCGGCTGCCGCGACCGTGCCGCTTGTTGGATCGAACGATACCCAATTTTGATTTAATAAGAATCCGGCTGCATTCTGATTTTTTTGATTATTTGATGATTCGCTAGAATTAAAATTTCGTGTTGCATTTTGGAGTGCGGCAGGTGGAGGCGGTGGAGGACCAGAGGGTTCTATAATTTCGAAATCTAAATTCCCCGGTCCCGCATTGCAAATAGTCAATATCCTCTGTGCAGTATCACCGGCGGCAACTGTCACCGCAAACGACAATGGGATAACATCTATTTCAGGCGGCACAACATTTACTGTAAAATCTGCAATCATTGTGGAAGCTGAACTGCTGATATTGGTTACACCGACGTATGTTCTTATACCATAATAATTTTTACTATCTGGAGTTGATGAATTATCAAAACTTCTGTTATTTGTTAACCCAGGATATGGATCATTTTCATCACCACTACTCTGATTACGTTCTAACTGCCATAAACCATCCGCTTGTTCTAATGCAACCTTATAATTTCCAGTCGATGTGTGCCCAGGATACCATTGATTATTGTTTCCATATTGTGACTCATCAATATGGTAAATTAGCAAGCCGTCACCGGGTAAATATGTATCGTAACCAGAGAGCTGTCGGTTTTCAACCAAGAAATATTCGGAACTGCCGGTGCCATTTTTCCATAGTCGAAATATTTTCGCGCTATCTTGTACTGCAGGAATATTAACTGCAGCTGCATCGGAAATAATATTTACCCGAGTTGCAAAACCCATTTGGTAAAGCGACCAAGCATCGGGATGAGCGGGCGAGCTGCCCAAAGGACCATTCCAGCTACCACCCGCCATTAAACTCCAGGCACCCAAACCTTTTGAATCATATCCATAATCATAGAGATCGGGAAGTCCAAAGATAGCATGGCCGGCTTCGTGTGCGTACACTCCACACGTCATATCGCCGGGTGATTGCCAATATTCCGGTTCCATTGAATATCCAAATGCGTACACTCCATCAACTAATTGTGGTGTTGAAGTTGACCAGGCGTGAGAATGGATATCATCGTAATTACCCGTAATCTCATAACCCGATCCGGCATGAATAATAAATAAACCGTCAACATAACCATCGGCATCATTGTCGTATTGCGAAAAATCAACAACGCTGTTTGCTGCCGCGATTGCATCCTCAGCAAGTTTCTGAGCATTTTGTGGATAGCTGCCGAATCCTTTTTCCCCGTTTACATAATAGCTGTATGGCTGCGGTGCATCCATCCATCCCAGCGTGCTTGGGAAATTTACTGTTACTATATCGAGCGTTCCTCGTGAAACCTCATTATAATAATTCCGAAGTGTATGACCATTGATACCATAAAGAAGACTGTCAAAAGAAACCGGTGATACATGCGAGGGTTTATCAGAGAACTTTACGAGTATGGCGATGGCCTTAAATGTTGAAGAACTCAATCCATCGAGCAGGCGGTGTTTACTTTTTGGGAGAAACACACCCGGTGCATTGATGCCTCGCTGATAAGCTTCGTCTCTGTGTGTTACCTCATAGGGGAGTGGAATCTTCCCTTCTTTAATCATCTGCTGAACACGTGGATGCAGCGGCATAGGATTAATACCGCTGAAAGAAATATTACATGTACAAATTGTAATTAAACAATATTGTATCACAAACTGGAAAATCTTCGACATGGGTGTGCCTCCGAAATTTGTTGCCTTATACGATATATAATTCATATTCTCTTTAAGGGTGGGAATATTTTCCCGCTTAAATAATTTGATTCCCATTTAGTTAAAATGCTGAATAATAGACAGATAAAGTTTACAAAAGAATTGTGAGAATATCAAATATATCGTTAATTATGCATGTATAACATAGAAAATCTGCAAAATCTGTGTAAATCCGTGGTTAATTGTTTTGCATCTCTCCTCTCTTTCCCGTATTTTCTTGAACAATGATTACACTTAAAGCATACGCTAAAATCAATCTCGGTCTCCGCATTCTTCGGAAGCGAGAGAATGGTTACCACGATATCGAGACTGTCTTTTACCGTGTTAATCCTTACGATGAAATCAGATTGGGACCATCGCCGGATATTGGCTTTGAGAGTAATAATACCTCACTCCCGGCAGACGAAAGTAATCTCTGCGTTCGTGCAGCAAAACTTCTTCAACAACATGCAGGAATTTTTCTTGGAGCACAGATTAGTTTGGTAAAAAATATCCCAATAGGTGCGGGACTTGGTGGTGGCAGTTCTGATGCTGCAACAACATTATTAGGACTTATCAAACTTTGGAATATTAACATAACTAAAGAAGAACTCTCTGTTCTTGCACTTCAACTCGGTTCCGATGTGCCGTACTTTCTTAATCAAGGTACAGCATATGCAACCGGGCGTGGAGAAATTCTTGAATATTTTGACCTCAACATTCCTCAATGGATTGTTCTTGTCTGCCCGAACATACATGTTTCAACGGCTTGGGCATATCAGGAAATCCACAACTCACAATTTAAAACTCACAACTCAAAACTCGTAACTCAAAACTCAAACCTTAAAACTCTTCTTCTCGATAACATCCACAATCCTCAACAACTAAATCCTCTACTCCACAACGACTTTGAGCCGCTCGTTTTGCACAAATATCAGTCCATTGCATATCTTAAACTATCGCTGTACGCTACGGGTGCAAAATTTGTCCAGATGTCGGGCAGCGGTTCATCAGTTTACGGATTTTATACAGACGAGAAGGAAGCAATGAATGCGGCGACCCAATTTAGTCGGAAATACAAAGTTTTTATCACACCGCCAAACTTCATGCTCGACTAAATGCACTGATT
>CAYGZC010000050.1:0-36141 GCA_964354225.1 uncultured Chlorobiaceae bacterium
TGTACTTTGGTGTGAATGCAGACGGGAAACTACGAGCTTCCCAATACGATGTTCCACCGTTAGGACCTGCAAATATGTTTGATGTCCGCTTTGCTACCCAAAGGTATGCTGAATTGTTGCCTGAAAAGTTAGAAGTGGTGAAAAATTATCCGATTATGGTTCATGCGAATTCTTATCCGCTTACAATAAGCTGGAAAGTTAAGGCGAATAGTACTCAATTATTCTCTCTCAAGAATAATGCCTCGCCCAATCAACCGCTATCGGGTGAAGGGAAGATCACGATCGATCAGCCGGTTAAGTCTTTAAGTCTGATAGCAGCAAGTCGTGAAATTATTCCCACATCATTCTCATTAGGTGCCAATTATCCAAATCCGTTCAACCCAACTACAAAATTTGTTGTAGCAGTACCGAAAGCTGCTCAGGTTGAAATTGTGGTTTATGATATTCTCGGCAGGAAGGTCAGAACATTATTGAATGAAGAGACCATCGCCGGGTATCACACTGTTGAGTGGAATGGTTTGACAGATGATAATATAGCAGCATCAAGTGGTATATACTTCGTGCGGATGATAAGCGAGAAGTTCAATGCCGTGCAGAAGATTATGATGATGAAGTAAAACGTTGGTGTCCGTGTTCTTCCTAGTTTCAATGCGGGAAGAACACGGTAGCAATAAATATTTTAAATACTCGTGTGGCGAGATAAGTATTTATTGAGAACGCTATCTTATGAATAGGATAATTACAAAAGTTATATTTTTTTTATTAAACATTTATTGTCTTCTGAATGCACAGATTTATGTCTCACCTGATGGAGATGATAATACAAATCCGGGTACATTTGATCAGCCGTTTAAGACAATTACAAAAGCAATCTCAGTTTCAGTGGCAGGCGATACCATATATGTTCGTGGAGGAACATATACTCTCACAACTACCATACAAATTTCCACTTCAAAAAATGGCACCAGTAGCAGCAAGTTTTATTTGTTTGCTTATACCGCCGATAGTGTAAGACCGATTCTCGATTTTTCTTCAATGTTAGTTGGCAGCAGCAACAGAGGTATATATTTAAAAGCCAATTACTGGCATATCAAAGGAATTGACATCAATGGTGCCGGTGATAATGGAATGCTAATCAGTGGATCCAATAATATTATCGAATTTTGTTCATTTTATAAAAATAGAGATACCGGCTTACAACTTGGTGGTGGAGCATCGAATAATCAGATTATTAATTGCGATTCCTACTACAATGCAGATCCCGGTCAGGGAAATGCAGATGGCTTTGCACCGAAACTGGATGTCGGCACGGGAAATTATTTCTATGGCTGCAGATCTTGGCAAAACTCGGATGATGGCTGGGATGGTTACATGAGACCGAGACCTCTGAATGTTCCAACCACCACTCTGGAAAATTGCTGGTGCTTCATGAATGGATATCTTGAGAATTGGACTGCGAGTGTGGGAAACGGAAATGGATTTAAAATGGGTGGAAGCGATAGTGCTAATTTGGCTCATAATTTCATCTTAAAAAATTGCTTAGCATTCGATAATAGGGTTAAGGGATTTGATCAAAATAATAATCGAGGTTCGATGACGCTATATAATTGCACGGGGTATAGAAATCTCAGTAAGAATTATTCAATATCAGGTGCCATAGATAGTGGGAAGACATTAACTTTGATAAACTGTCTTGCCTTGGGGGCAGTTGGATCATTGGGCGGTTTTGCTGTGCAGCAAACGAATAGTTGGCTTAGCCCGTTCACTCCACCTACGAATGCGGATTTTATAAGTGTTGATACAACCGGGGTGAGAGGACCAAGAAAAGTCGACGGTAGTTTACCGGATATAACATTTATGCATCTAGTACCGGGTAGTCAATTCGTTGATGCGGGTACAGACGTCGGCTTACCCTATAATGGAACAGCGCCCGATATTGGCGCATCTGAAACATCTAGCCAAAATATTGTCCACAATGAAGAACTTGTGCCTGCAGTATTTAAACTCGGTCAGAACTATCCAAATCCATTTAACCCTTCGACAACTTTCATTATAGAAATTCCACATCTATCTCATGTTGATATTGCTGTGTATAATGTCCTCGGTAAGAGAGTGCGCACACTTTTGAACGAGGAGAAATCTGCTGGCTATTATAAGGTTGTATGGAATGGATTAACGGACGAGAACAAGGCTGCACCCAGCGGCATTTACTTTTTACGGATGTTAAGTAGAAAATTTATTGCTGTGCATAAAATGATTATAATGAAGTAAGACAAATCTAGACATGTTCTCTCCCGATTTTATGAGGAGGGTGCTGGTTTAGATATTTCCTTTAAAAACGTAATATTTATAACTGCGATATAATTTTAAATATTGCTGAATTAATTTGTCTAAGAAAGTTTGATGAATCGGATTTATATTAAATTCCTTTTTTTGTTTGCGATATTCTCATGTACTATGAGAGCCCAGATTTTTGTAGCACCGGACGGGAGCGATTCCAATCCGGGGACATTTGCATTGCCATTGAAAACATTAACAAAGGCAATGTCTCTCGCTGGGCCGGATAGTCTTATTTATCTGCGTGGAGGTATTTATTCGAGTTCATTGAAGATTACAATAAGTAAAAGTGGAACAGCAGGTCATACCATCAAAGTCTGGGCATATCCGGATGAAACGCCCATATTCGATTTTTCATCGCAGTTGAGAGGCAACACTTCGAGTTACGATGGATTGAGTATCAGCGGTAGCTATTTGCACTTCAAAGGAATTGAAGTTGAGTGGGCGGGACATAATGGAATTTATATCACTGGAAGTCACAACATCATCGAGCGCTGTATTATCCACGACAACATGAATACCGGGTTGCATATGCGGCACGGTGCAAGTTACAATCTTATTTTGAACTGCGACTCGTATTTTAATTTCGATACACCGGATGGCGGCGATGCCGACGGATTCAGCGCAAAGTGGGAAGTCGGGGTCGGCAATGTCTTCCGGGGATGTCGTGCGTACAATAATTCGGATGATGGCTGGGATTTATGGATGGCAGTAAGTCCGGTTGAGATCGATAGTTGCTGGGCATTTCGCAACGGCGTCGATATCTGGTTCACCGGAAGCGTAAACGGCAACGGAAATGGATTTAAGCTTGGCGGCAGTAGCGTCGCGACGTACAATCTCGTCAAGCACTGCGTTGCCTTCGATAATGCTGGCAACACCGGCAACGGATTCGACGAGAACAACAACCTCGCAGGCCAGACTTTGTACAATTGCACATCGTTTCGGAACAAATCATATAATTACCGCTTTGCGAATACCGTTACTCAGGGATCACACATATTCAAGAATTGCATTTCATACGTTGGAACAAATAACATCACCAGCGGCACGCAAGATCATAATAGCTGGCAGGATTTTACCGTCACTGACGCGGACTTTGTTAGCATGGATACTTCCCAGGCATTGGCACCGAGAAAAGCCGAGGGGAGTTTACCCGATATCACCCTCTTCCATTTGGCGAGCGGTAGTTCGATGATCGATGCCGGAATAGATGTGGGACTTCCGTTTCGAGGAGGTGCGCCGGATTTAGGAGCATTTGAATCGGGAGGATCGATTACTTACTCACTGACCATTAACACTATTAATGGTACAGTAGTAAAAAATCCGAATCAAACTCTTTACGCCAGCGGCTCAACTGTCGAGTTGACTGCTGTACCCGCAACTGGTTACCATTTCATCGGTTGGAGTGGAGATGCGACCGGCTCATTGAATCCAACATCGGTTTCGATGACCAAGGATTTACATATCACAGCATCATTCGGTATCGATATGTTTGAGATTGTGGCAATTGCAGGTGTGAACGGCACAATTTCACCTATAGATACTGTGAGGGTACCTTATAATAGCAGCCGGCGTTTTACTTTCATTCCCGAACTTGGTTATTGTGTTGATAGTGTCTTAATTGACGGTTCCATTACACCAGATTCAGTGACTGGATATACCTTTGTTAATGTGAAAAACAATCATTCAATCCGAGTGGTCTTCAAAGCATGTTCATATACATTTGCATTGAGTGAGGGCTGGAACATGATCTCCATTCCGGGTAATTTAGGTGATCCTCGTACGTCTATTGTGTTCCCGACAGCTGCCTCACAGGTATTCAGTTATGCAGGAAGCTATGTTTCAACGGAGACTTTGAAGGGTGGCGTAGGTTATTGGATGAAGGTTGATAGTCAAGAAAACGTTCAATGGAGCGGTTTCCTAAAGATGAATGATACTATTGATGTAGTACAAGGGTGGAATATGATCGGTGGAAGTTCTATCACGATACCGGTAACTTCTATTCAATCAATTCCGGAGGGAATTATTCAATCACCTTTTTATGAATACAAGAATGACTATCTTGTTTCAGATACATTACAATCCACGAAAGGATATTGGGTGAAGGTAGACAATCCGGGAAAACTCATTTTATCGACTGCCCCGGTTGTTCGTCCCAAAACAAGCCGCATTCAAGTTACTTATAATGCCGAACTTCCACCTCCGCCACCTGGCCGAGATCAAGCAAATAAAGTTCAAGAAGTTCCAAAAGATTTCGATCTCTTTCAAAATTACCCAAACCCATTTAACTCATCGACACAAATCAAATTCTCTGTCGATAAAACTGACCATGCTACTCTTGAAGTTTTCAATCTTCTTGGTCAAAGAGTGCTGATACTTTTTGATGATGTTGCAGAAACCGGAAGGTATTACGAGATAAATTTCAACATGGATAATCTTACAAGTGGCATTTATTTTTACAAGCTCAGATGCGAGAATAAAATCGATATCAAGAAACTAACGCTAATGAAGTAAGGAACGAAATTCAGTGAGGTAGCTGTCTTGACATAAAAGTTACTTCGAGATTAGAAAAATATGTTTATTAATTTTTTATCTAATTGATCAATGAGTATTATGAAAATATTAAAGAAGATATCAATTCAAACATTTGTTCTGATTATCTCAGTATTCATGTTTCCGATAGGTGAATGTGAAACAACGGCTTTTAATTCTAATGGGTTAAAGGAATACTTCAAAAATCTTCCATTTTCAATGCCCGAGCTTATTGAACCAAAGTTCCCTGATCATCATGTTAGTATTGTAGAGTACGGAGCTGTTGCTGACGGGATAACGATGAATACTCATGCGATTAGTAACGCGATAAATGCTTGTGTAAAATTAGGTGGTGGTACCGTTGTCGTCCCTCGCGGGATGTGGTTAACCGGACCGATAAAGCTTGAGAGCAACATTAATCTGTATCTCGAACGAGGTGCATTAGTACAATTCAGCAGCCACTTTGAAGATTTTCCACTGATAGCTGGATTTGATGGGAAGTCAAAAAAATACCAAATTACTCCGCCTATATATGCGTTTAGAGCAAACAATATCGCTATCACAGGAGATGGTGTTATCGACGGTGCTGGTGAAGCTTGGAGGCCAGTTAAAAAAGAGAAGATGACTAATAAGCAATGGCAAGAATTAATTTCTTCCGGTGGATCATTGACTGCAGATGGGAAAATATGGTGGCCATCGAAGGAAGCACGAGACGGAGAAACACAACTTGCTGAGATTGAAAAATCTAAGAAGAAACCAAGCATGGAGGATTATGCACGTGCTCGAGAATTTCTCCGTCCTAATTTGGTGATGCTTGTTCAGTGCAGAGGGATTCTGCTGGATGGTCCAACGTTTCGGAATTCTCCACGATTTCATGTGTATCCTATTCAATCTGAGAATATTATTGTTAGGAACGTTACAATTCAAACACAATGGTATGCACAAAACGGAGACGGACTTGATCTCAATGCTTGCAGAAATGTTGTAGTGTATAAAACGGTTGTGGATGCTGGTGATGACGCGATTTGCATTAAACCGGGAAAGATTGCCGCAACCCAGCAACCAGGTCCTTCATGTGAGAACATTGTAATTGCAGATTGCATCGTATATCATGGTCATGGAGGATTTGTGATCGGAAGCGAAAGCTATGGTGGTGCTCGCAACATCTCTGTCCGCAATTGCATCTTTATCGGTACCGATGTCGGATTGCGTTTTAAATCTGCGCGTGGTCGTGGAGGATTAATAGATCATATTTTTGTGGATGGTATACAAATGCGGGATATTCAAAAAGAAGCAATTCTTTTTGATATGTATTACGGGGACAAGGACCCCGAAGAGTTAGTTGCGTCTGGAACTGAATTAAATAAAGAAGAGCCAGTTACCGTTGAAACACCAAGATTCCAAAACTTCTACCTTAGTAACATAGTTTGTAATGGTGCCAATCGTGCAGTTTTATTAAATGGTCTCCCAGAGATGCCGTTAAAAAATATTCATCTAAAGGATACCTACATCACCTCCAAGAAAGGAATGATGTTTACCAATTGTGATAGTATCGAGATAATTAATAGTAACATTGTATCGAAGAATAGTCCAATTATATCATTAAATCAAAGTAGGGATATTAACATAAAAAAATTCACATATTCACAAGGAGTCGACTTATTTTTGAAAGTTGAAGGTGAAAAAGCGGGAAATATAATGATACAAGACATAGATTTCTCGCATGCGAAGAAAGACATAGAAATTGGCAATAATGCAAAGGTGAATGCAGTTGTTCGAAAATAAATATAGGAATAAGGGAGTATCCTATTACTCAAAATTTATGCTTCTCGTCTTTGGATGGTTATTACTATCCATTGACAGTTCCTATGCAATTGAAAGAGCAAATATTATCGTTTCCAAGGATGGGAGCGGACATTTCACTACTATTAAAGCTGCTCTTGATTCAATTCCGGTAAATAGAACTCGAGATTGGGTTATTCTTTTGAAAAATGGCACATATAATGAGAAAGTATTTATTACGAAAAGTCATATTATTATTGTTGGCGAAAATTGGGACAGTACCCAAATTATATACCCCGAGCTTCGAGAAGAGTGGAATCTGAATCATAACGGGAGCGATTGGGGTGCGGGTGTAGTGAATATAGATTCAAGCGTTTCAGATATTACACTCGCGAATATTTCGGTATACAATAACCACGGTTCTCTTTACGGGACATTTAAAAAGCATCAATTTGCTGTTCGGGGAACGGGCACGCGAATCATGCTTCTCCATTGCAAAATAATTTCTGATGGTGGAGATGCTCTTAGCTTGTGGAATCGAGATAATGGAATGTACTATCATGCAGATTGTTATTTTGAGGGATGGGTTGATTATGTCTGTCCGCGTGGATGGTGTTATATTACGAATTCAAAATTTTTTGGACATAACACTCCAAGTGCCAGTATTTGGCATGATGGAAGTAAAGATAAGAACCAAAAATTTGTTATCACCAACTCATACTTTGATGGTGTACCGGGGTTTCCGTTGGGAAGAAATCATCTTGACGCACAAATATATCTTATTAACTGCCGGTTTTCTAAAAATATGGCTGATCGTCCATTTTATCGCCCGCCGTCGAGTCCGAGGGAATGGCAATGGGGTGATCGACATTATTTTTATAATTGTCATCGTGACAGCGCAGATTATTTATGGTTCAAAGACAATCTGAACACTTCTGAAGGATCACCTACACCCAAGCAGATAACGGCGCTATGGACGTTCGATGGAAAATGGGATCCTGAAAAGGATATGATGTCCATTCTACCATTTGCGTTTTTGCCGATACCTGAAGATAATACTCAAGAGATTAATGATGCCGGAATTATACTTACATGGGTCGCTGGAAGAAATGCTGAATGGCACAATATATACTTCGGAACAACAAACCCTCCGACATTTATAAGAAATCAAAAAGAGTTAAACTATAATACAGGAAAGCTTGAATTTAATAAAGTATATTATTGGCATATCGATGAAGTCACCGAGCAAGGTATCATTACGGGAACGAATTGGAATTTTACAACAAGAAAAAAGTAAATATTAGAACCAATGAACAACTCAATTATGCGCACACAATTTATACATGATAATTTTCTACTTAAGATCAAACAAGCAGAAGAACTTTATCACTCATTTGCTAAATCATTACCCGTCATCGATTATCATTGCCATCTGTCGCCGAAAGAAATAGCTGAGAACAGAAACTTCGAAAACTTGACGCAGATATGGCTTGCAGGCGATCATTACAAATGGCGTGCGATGCGAACATGCGGTGTGGATGAACGATTCATCACAGGTAATGCCTCCGATTGGGAGAAGTTCGAGAAATGGTCGGAGACAGTTCCCAAAACACTTCGGAACCCTTTGTATCACTGGACGCATCTCGAATTAAGACGGCCATTTGGTATTGTCGACCGTTTGTTAAATCCGCATACAGCTAAGAGCATCTGGGAAGAATGTAATGCCAAACTCTCAACCGCGGAGTATTCCACTCAGGGAATATTAAAACAAATGAACGTAGAAATCGTTTGTACAACTGATGATCCGGTCGATACACTTGAATATCATCGAAAGATAACCAACGATTCAAAACTCAAGACGAAGGTTTACCCGGCATTTCGGCCTGATAAGGCAATGGCAGTTGATAATCCATCAGCATTTGCAGATTATGTTGAGACACTTGCAACAGTATCGTCGATTGAAGTGAAGTCGTACGTCACATTTTTAACAGCATTACGAAAGCGTCACGATTATTTCCACCAAATGGGTTCACGCATTTCAGATCATGGAATTGAGACCATGTATAGTGAAGATTATACTGAGCCGGAAATACGAACGATATTTTCAAAAGCGATTTGTGGAAATAAGCTCAACAATGAAGAAATATTTAAATTTAAGTCGGCGATGTTATATGAATTTGCCGTTATGGATTGGGAGAAAGGATGGGTACAACAATATCATCTTGGCGCTATGAGGAACAACAATACGCGTATGATGAGAATCCTTGGCCCTGATACAGGATATGATTCCATTGGTGATTTTGAAATAGCAAAACCTTTAGCAAAGTTTCTTAATAGACTTGATAACGAAAATAAGTTAACCAAAACAATACTCTATAATTTGAATCCACGGGACAACGAATTGCTGGCAACAATGATCGGAAACTTTCAAGATGGATCAACCCCCGGAAAAATACAATATGGTGCTGCATGGTGGTTCCTGGATCAGATCGACGGCATGACTAAACAGATCGAGGCATTATCAAACATGGGACTGCTGAGTCAATTCATTGGTATGTTGACTGATTCTCGAAGTTTTCTATCATATCCGAGGCATGAATACTTTCGACGACTCCTATGTAATATCTTGGGTAATGAAATGATGTGTGGGTTAATACCTAACGAAATAGAGCTTGTTAGTAAAATGGTTCAAGATATCTGTTATTTCAATGCAAAAAAGTATTTCCCTTTCCCCGAGATAAAACGGTGATAGATGAAAAAAATATTTAATTCAAGGAAGGTTTAATAATTGGGATAAAACATGAAACTCGAGAAATATTCAATTGGAATTGGCGATAGATTTGGTTTCGAAGGATCAGCACAACTGCGTGCTTTACAGCTAGCAGAGGAGCAGGGTGCTTCGATTGTACCTGTGTGGAACAAATCGAATCGTGAACACACAATTATAGGAACATCACCTGAAGATACGAGGATGGAAGCTGATAAAGCTGTGCAAACTTGTCGATGGAAAGCTTCGTATTATGTTGATGCTGATCATATAGGGATGGGTACCGTAGGCAAGTTTGTAAATTCGAGTAATTTTTTCACAATTGATATCGCTGATCATATTGGGAAACCAGCTGCTGGTTATTCTGGTTCAGCGTTTCTGAAAGAGATGGATCGATTTCGCGGTACTTTACATATACCGGGAATTGACAATGCATTTGTTATAACAAGTGATATTCTGATGAAGATCGCACAGAAATACTTATTTTCAATCGAAGAGGCAGGGAGAGTCTATCGGTACATCGCCGACGGAAAGGGTATCAACAATTTTGTTACGGAAGTTTCGCTCGATGAAGTGAACCTTCCACAGTCACCCGTCGAATTATTTTTCATCCTTGCTGCTATAGCGCGCGAGAAGATTCCAATTCAAACCATCGCTCCAAAATTTACTGGTGCATTTCTTAAGGGTGTAGATTATGTGGGCGATATCAGTAAGTTCATAAGCGAATTTGAAGAAGACCTTGCGGTTCTTGCTTATGCAATAAAGACTTTCGAACTACCGGGGAATTTAAAGCTTAGCATTCATTCCGGCAGTGATAAATTTTCACTCTACCCTGTTATTCATCAGGCAATCATTAAATTTAATGCTGGTTTGCATTTAAAGACTGCCGGCACGACCTGGCTCGAAGAAATAATCGGACTGGCATCTTCAGGTGGAAATGGTTTAATCATTGCAAAGACTATTTATCGAGAAGCGTTCAAAAGATATGATGAAATGAGCAATCCATATTTATCAGTTATAGATATAGAC
Source organism: uncultured Chlorobiaceae bacterium (assembly GCA_964354225.1). Lineage (GTDB taxonomy): Bacteria > Bacteroidota > Ignavibacteria > UBA10030 > SZUA-254 > CAYGZC01. The sequence goes on from CAYGZC010000050.1 coordinate 10,448, forward strand.
AAAAAAATGCTTCCATCGCCGGAAGAAGTAATGTCGTGGTCCGACATTCAATATGTTCAAGCATTGCGGCATGATCAATCGTGTAAACAGTTTAATAGACATTTCCGACAACTCATACATATCGGATATAAAGTTGCTTCCGAGATGGGTGAGAATTATTTACAATCGCTCCGGGAATATCGTCACTCCGTTGAATTAAATGTTACTGCAAATATTTTTGAAAGACATATTCAACCGTTGTTTCTTGGTCAAGGTTTTTTAAAATGACAGCAGATTATCAACATATTTTATATATTTAAATGAATGGATGGATACAGATAAATTTAAACAACATGAACTAATCTTAATAGCAAAATGGAAAAATTTTTAAATTCCGATCTTGATGCCAATCCGAAAAAGCGGATAGGATATTTCCGGTGGACAATCTGTGCGTTGCTTTTTTTCGCTACGACGATCAACTACATTGACCGGCAAATTATAGGTCTTCTTAAAACCACACTATCTGTTGAGATGGGTTGGGATGAGATAGATTACAGTAATATTGTTTTAGCTTTTCAATTAGCGTATGCCATCGGTCTTTTACTCGTTGGTAGAATGATGGATTGGCTGGGCACTAAAAAGGGATTCTCGATAGCGATCATATTCTGGAGTTTAGCGGCAATGGCTCACGCATTGGCGAGGTCTGTTTTAGGTTTTGCAGCCGCACGGTTTGCGCTTGGACTTGGTGAATCCGGAAATTTTCCTGCTTCAATAAAAACGGTTGCAGAATGGTTCCCTAAGAAAGAACGCGCACTGGCGACCGGAATCTTCAATGCAGGATCCAACGTGGGGGCAGTTGTGGCGCCGCTGGTTGTACCTTGGATAACAATAACATATGGCTGGCAGGAAGCTTTTATTGTTACGGGCGCTTTAGGATTTATTTGGCTCATATTCTGGTGGATGTTGTACAAGCGACCTTTGGAACATCCTAAAATTTCAAAACAAGAACTTGCGTACATTCAAAGCGATCCATCAGAACCCAATACTCCTATCAAATGGAAGAAATTATTTCCTCACCGTCAGACATGGGCGTTTGCAATAGCGAAGTTTATGACCGATCCAATTTGGTGGCTATATTTGTTTTGGGTACCCGATTTTTTAAATAAGAATTATGGTATTACTCTTTTGAATATTGGATTACCTCTTGTGGCAATTTATATTATCGCAGATGTTGGTAGTATAGGTGGCGGATGGATTTCTTCTCACCTGATCAAACGCGGTTGGAGTATAAATGCCGGTCGTAAAACCGCGATGCTGATCTGTGCGTTAGCCGTTGTCCCAATCGTTTTCGCGTCTCAGGTGCAAGATCTCTGGTTAGCGGTCGCTCTTGTTGGATTGGCGGCTGCGGCGCATCAGGGTTGGTCGGCAAATCTTTTTACAATAGTGTCGGATATGTTTCCACGACGGGTAGTTGGTTCTGTCGTTGGAATCGGTGGTATGTCAGGTGCCGTTGGCGGTATGATCATCGCCAAAATCGTCGGCTACATTCTGGAATGGACAGGCAGCTATTTGCCGATATTCATCATAGCAGGTTCCATGTATTTAATAGCCCTTCTCATTATTCATATTCTTGTGCCAAAACTTGAACCCGCAAATGTGGAAGATCAGACAGTTGTAAGTGTGCAATAAATTGAATTCTATTAGGAGAGAGAAATGAACTTAGAGGATTTAACAACACAATATGATTTTACCAATCGCACGATTGTTATCACGGGTGGAGGTGGTGTTCTCTGCCGCGAAATGGCATGCGCACTGGTGGGGTGCAATGCTAATGTTGCTATGCTGGATCGTGATACGGTCTTAGCTGAGCAGGCAGTAAAGGAATTTGAAACAAATCGAGGCAGATACATCGTTGTCTATGCAGATGTTTTAAAGAAGGATACATTGGAGAATGCTGCTGAAGAGGTAATAAAACAGTTCGGTCAGATTGATTGCCTGATAAACGGAGCGGGGGGGAATAGCCCGAAAGCAACTACGAATCCAGAACAAACGTTTTTCAATATACCAGAAGAAGCAATAAAATTTGTATCTGATCTGAATTTGATCGGTACAATTTTACCGAGCCAGGTTTTTGGTAAATATATGGCAGACCAGAAGGAAGGGGTGATTCTGAATATTTCATCAATGAATGCATTCCGTCCTTTGACAAGGATTGCAGCGTATTCCGCGGCAAAAGCGGCGGTTAGTAATTTTACACAATGGCTTGCTGTGCACATGGCACAGGAATATTCAACTAAGATAAGAGTGAACGCGGTTGCGCCGGGATTCTTCCTGACAGAGCAGAATCGTTTTCTTCTTACTGATAAAGAAACTAGTGAACTCACAGAACGCGGCAAGAAAATCATCGATCATACTCCGATGGGACGTTTCGGTACCCCCGAGGATTTAATTGGCGCTACTCTATGGCTGCTTTCTCCAGCTTCAAAATTTATTACTGGAGTTGTTTTGCCGATCGACGGTGGATTTTCTGCATATTCAGGTGTGTGATAATTAATTAATAGGATCAGGATTAATTAAACAGTGTTTAAAATAAAACAATCATCCGAAGCTGAATTTGATTTACTTGCACTGGGTGAGTGCATGATTCGGTTGAGTCCGCCGGGTCATCAACGTATTGAGCTTACACCGATTTTCGAAGCATACGCGGGTGGTGGTGAGTACAATGTTGCTTATGCTCTTGCGCGATATGGAATGAGGACTGGCTGGGTTTCTCGTCTGGTTGATAATCCTCTCGGTCATTTAATAAAAAATCATGCACGTGCGAGCGGCATGGATATTAGCGAAGTGCTTTTTGTTCCTTATGATGGAAGCGGACGTGCCGACCGTATTGGGCTTAACTTTACTGAAGTCAGTATGGGCGTACGCTCAAGTGTTTCTCTTTATGATCGCGGACATACGGCAGTTTCGCATATGAAACCGGGAGATGTTAATTGGAATCGCATCTTTGCAAAGAGTAGAGTGCGCTGGTTCCATACGGGCGGAATCTTTGCAGCATTGAGTGATTCTTGCGCTGAGGTTACTATTGAAGCACTAAAAGCTGCCCACGAAGCAGGAACTATCACGAGTTATGATTTAAATTATCGCAGTAAGTTATGGTCTAGTAAAAAAGCCATCGAAGTGACAAACAGAATTATTCCATATGTTGACATGCTAATAGGTAACGAAGAGGATTTCCAAAAATCACTCGGTTTTGAAATAGAAGGAATTGATAAAAATTTTGAGAACCTTCCGATTGAAGCGTACAAAAAAATGGTTAAACAGGTAATCAAAGAGTTTCCGCGACTATCGATTGTTGGAACAACCTTACGTGAAGTTGTAAGTGGACTGGTTAATAATTGGTCGGCGATTGTTTGCTATGATAAGAAATTCTATAAATCAAAAATGTACAAGAGTATGGAAATCGAAGATCGTGTAGGCGGAGGAGATGGTTTTTGCAGCGGCTTCATATATGGAGTTCTTAATAACTTACAACCGCAGGAGTGCGTGGAATTAGGTGCTGCTCATGGTGCTCTCCTTCAGACGACACGTGGTGATACAAGCATGGTTACTTTGGAAGAAGTAAAACACGTAATGAGTGGGGGCAGTGCTCGTATTAAAAGGTGAAACAGGATTAGTGTATTTAAAAAATAAAATGGAGTTAGAAATGAGTAACAATTTGGATATTCCCCGACAAGGTTCAATGGATTTTATTTCTCTTGGTGCATTAGTGCATCGTCTTGATCCGGGTATTATTCCTTTCCGAAAAGCTACAGAATGTCAAATACATGTCAGCGGTGGCGAATACAATGTTGCTTCCAATCTTGCCGATTGTTTTAATATGAACACTGGTATTGTTTCGGCAATGGTAGACTATCCTATAGGTGAATTGATTGCTGGACGTGTTAAAGCAATGGGTGTAAAACCGTTCTACAAACATTTCAAACATAATGGTGTCAACGGTCCAAACATGGCTACCGTATACAGTGACCGAGGTCAGGGTGTTCGTGCACCGGTTGTTTTTTATAATCGCTCAAATGAAGCCGCTGCACAATTGAAGCCAGGTGATTTTGATTGGAACGCAATCTTCGCTGGAGGTGTAAGATGGTTCCACAGTGGTGGTATCTTTGCATCATTATCTGCAACGACAGGGGAGCTTATAATCGAAGGAATGAAAGCTGCAAAAAAAGTTGGTGCCGCAGTGAGCTTCGATCTGAATTTTCGTGAGAAGTTGTGGAGTATCTGGGGTGGAGCTCAAAAAGCAGCAGAAGTTATTAATCGGATTGTTGAGAATGTTGATGTGTTGGTCGGAAATGAAGAAGATCTACAAAAAGGTTTGGGCATCAAGGGACAAGATGTAGAAGCTAGATCGAAGCTTGATCCTACTGCATTTTTCAGTATGATCGATAACGTTGTTAAGAAACATCCACAGGTGAAGGTGGTGGCAACAACATTGCGAGAAGTTCACTCAACGAACCGTCATAGCTGGAGCGCAGTAGCATGGATCAATGGAAAAACTTATGCTGCACCTACTTGCGAGTTAGATGTATACGATCGTGTTGGTGGCGGTGACGGTTTTGCATCAGGTTTATTTTATGGACTTTTGACAGGAGAAATACCCGAAGAATCAGTGAAGTTTGGTTGGGCACATGGTGCATTGTTGACCACTTTCCCTGGTGACACAACAATGGCAACAGTTGAACACGTAAGAGCATTTGCCAAGGGTGGTTCGGCGCGCATTCAAAGATGATAAAAGATATGTTGAGATTTCTAAAAGAGAAGAGTTAGGGAAGACAGATGCTGTTCTATGCTATGGGTTCTGAAACCGATGTTATTCTTCAGGAAGATCTGAAAAAAGGCCTCTTTGAAGCTTATGAAAAATTAGGTACCAAGAAAAAGGTTCTTGCTATACCACCAGATTTTACACGCTCTCATTCACAAGCTGGAATCTTAACTCGTCTCTCATGGAATTTTTACCGAGACAAACTTACCGATGTGTTGCCCGCGCTTGGCACGCATAAACCAATGTCTGATGAAGAAATCAAACTGATGTTCGGTAATATGCCAAGAAATATTTTTCGTATCCATGATTGGCGAAAAGATGTTGTTACGCTCGGGGATGTTCCTGCAGAATTTATCAGTCAACAATCGGAGGGCAAAGTTAATTATGACTGGAAATCCCAAGTCAACAAATTACTCGTAAATGGAAATTTTGATTTGATTTTATCTATCGGTCAGGTGGTGCCGCACGAAGTGGTTGGGATGGCAAACTATAACAAGAATATTTTTGTCGGAACAGGTGGACCAGAAGGAATTAATAAAAGTCATTTTCTCGGTGCCGTGTATGGAATGGAACGGATTATGGGAAAAGCAGATAATCCGGTACGCCGGGTATTAAATTATGCAAGTGACCATTTTGCCAAAGATCTCCCCATTGTCTACGTGCTCACGGTTGTAGCGACCGATGTTGATGGAAAGTTACAAGTGCGCGGGTTGTTTATTGGCGATGATAGTAAATGCTTCAATCTTGCTGCTGAACTTTCGCTAAAGGTTAATTTTCAGATGCTGGATGAGCCACTTAAAAAGGTTATTGTGTATCTCGATCCGAACGAATTTAAAAGCACGTGGCTTGGAAATAAAAGCATATATCGCACACGCATGGCAATCGCCGATGGGGGAGAATTAATAATCTTAGCCCCCGGTTTAAAAGAGTTCGGCGAGGATAAGCAGATTGACAATCTCATACGCAGATATGGTTATGTCGGAACTCCTAAAGTTTTAGAGCTCACACAAAAACATATTGATTTGAAGGACAACCTAAGTGCAGCAGCCCATCTTATCCATAGTTCCTCGGAGGAGAGATTCTCAATAACATATTGTCCAGGCCATCTCTCTAAGCACGAAATTGAAAGTGTCCATTTTAATTACGCAGATCTTGACAGTATGATGAAAAGATATAATCCTTTAGATTTAAAAAATGGATTCAACACCATGCCAGACGGAGAAAAGATTTTCTATATCTCAAATCCGGCTTTAGGATTGTGGGCATATAGAAAAAGATTCGAATTGTCATGAACGGAGTTTTCTAATAATCATATGAGGGTTATTGTAGACAATAAAATTCCGTTTATCAAAGGAATACTGGAGAAGTATGCCGACGTGGTATATCTTGAAGGAAGTAAAATATCCAGAAAAGATCTTTTAGATACTGACGCACTAATTGTCCGAACTCGCACAAAATGTAATGCGAATTTATTGGAAGGGACAAAAGTAAAATTTATCGCAACCGCCACAATCGGTTTCGATCATATTGATACAGAGTACTGTCGTTCAAGGAAAATAACATGGACTAATGCTGAGGGGTGCAATTCTTCTTCTGTTCAACAATATCTGGCAGCGGCATTAATTTTTCTGATCGATAAATTTAACCTCTTTCTGAATAATCTAACCATTGGTGTTGTTGGAATTGGAAATGTCGGCAAAAAAGTAGCCACTCTGTGTGATACTCTTGGAATGACAGTATTATTAAATGATCCGCCGCGTGAACGCCTTGAAGGTTCTAAATCTTTCGTATCTTTGGACACTATTGTGTCTAACGCGGATATTATTACGCTTCATGTACCTTTAAATTATGAAGGTCAGGATAAAACATATCATCTGGTTGATGATAATTTTTTATCGAGATTATGGAAACATCAAATTTTGATAAATACATCACGAGGGGAAGTGGTCAAAACTGAATCGCTTAAAAACGCTATAAAGAATAAGAAATTGCTGAGTTGTATCTTAGACGTATGGGAGGATGAACCAGAGATTGATCTAGGTCTTTTAGATTTGGTAGATATTGGAACACCTCACATAGCAGGTTATTCAGCCGACGGAAAAGCAAACGGTACTGCGATGAGTGTCAATTCTTTCTGTCGACATTTCGGTTTTGATCTTCAAGATTGGTATCCGGATAATATCCCCATACCCCCAGTCACTACAATTGAAATGGATTGTGTAAAACAGAATATTCAAAAGATAATCGGTAATCTTATCCGCGCTACTTATGATATTCTTGAAGATGATCGCGGATTACGTGCTTTTCCTCAGGGATTCGAAAAGCTGAGAGGAGAATATCCGTTGAGGCGCGAATTCGGAACTTTTAAAATTAATCTCTTACATGGAAATGAAGAAATCGAAAAATTTGTAAGGAAAATTGGATTTAAATAATTTATAAATAATGAAGGATAACAAAAAATGGACATAAAGGCAGATATCGGATTGGTGGGTTTAGCGGTAATGGGTGAAAATTTAGTGCTCAATATGGAGAGCCATGGATTTACAGTCACAGTTTACAATCGGACGGTAGATAAGGTTGATAATTTTTTGAAAGGACGTGGAAAAGGGAAAAAGATAATTGGTGCTCATAGCATCACTGAACTAATTGAGTCATTGAAAACACCGCGTAAGATCATGTTAATGGTGAAAGCGGGGAAACCAGTTGATGAATTTATCGATCTCATGATACCGCATCTTGATAAAGGCGATATTATTATAGATGGCGGTAATTCACATTATCCCGATACAATCCGCCGTACAAAATACCTTGAAAGCAAAAACTTTCTTTTTATCGGAACAGGTGTATCGGGCGGTGAAGAAGGTGCACTTCGTGGTCCATCTATTATGCCGGGCGGCTCATCAGCAGCATGGCTGCATGTCAAACCAATTTTTCAGGCGATTGCAGCAAAGGTGGCAGACAAAACGCCATGTTGTGATTGGGTGGGTAATGACGGTGCCGGACATTTTGTGAAGATGGTTCATAATGGAATTGAATATGGTGATATGCAGCTCATCTCTGAAGCTTATCAAATCATGAAAGAATTACTATGTATGAGTGCGGATGAGATGCATGAGATATTTAAAACATGGAATATGGGTGATCTCGATAGTTATCTGATCGAGATTACGTCTGATATACTTGGATTTAAGGATGATGATGGTAAACCGTTGGTAGACAAGATTCTCGATACCGCCGGTCAGAAAGGTACGGGTAAGTGGACGAGCGTTACATCGCTAGATCTCGGTATTCCTTTAACGCTAATAAGCGAAGCGGTCTTTGCCCGGTGTCTTTCCGCAATTAAAGAAGAACGCGTAGCCGCTTCGAAGTTATTAAGCGGTCCGAAAATCAAATTTACAGGGAACAAACAATTATTTCTCAGGGATCTGGAGAAAGCTCTATATGCTTCGAAGGTAGTGTCCTATGCACAAGGATTTGTGTTATTGCGTGCCGCGGCAGAAGAATTCAAATGGGATCTGAATTACGGCGGCATTGCTCTTTTATGGCGGGGTGGGTGCATAATTAGATCGATATTCTTGGGTAAGATCAAAGAAGCTTTCGATAATAATCCAGGATTGAGTAATCTATTACTTGATCCATTCTTCAAAGAAAAGATAGACTTGGCTCAGGAAGCATGGCGAAGAGTGGTATCGACGGCAGTAACGCACGGTATATGGATACCTGCATTCTCAACAGCACTAAATTATTTTGATGGTTATCGGAATTCAAGATTGCCGGCAAATCTCCTCCAAGCTCAGCGTGATTACTTTGGCGCCCATCAGTATGAGCGAGTCGATAAACCGCGAGGCGAATTCTTCCATACAAATTGGACTGGTCGTGGCGGCGATACCACTTCATCGACATATAGTGTCTAGAATAAAAGTTTAATTATCATTCACTTTAATACCTTATGAACATCAAATTAATTTTGTTATTCTTTCTTCTGTTTTCTAATTTTATTCAATCCCCAAATAAAGATATAACTATTTATTTGATCGGCGACTCCACGATGGCGGATAAACCTACAGCCGATAATCCTGAGCGTGGATGGGGCCAAATGTTACCGCGCTTTTTTGAGAGATCAGTAACTATTGAGAATCATGCAAAAAATGGAAGAAGCACGCGATCATTTCTTGCGGAAACTCTTTGGATGCCCATAGTTAGCAAGCTGAAAGAAGGTGATTATGTGATCATCCAGTTTGGACATAATGACGAGAAGGAAGAAAAAGTCGATCGCTACACATCTCCGAAAGACTATAGGAAGAATCTTATTAAATTTGTCGCTGAATCGCGTGAGAACAAAGCTAATCCGATTCTATGTACACCAATTATGCGAAGGAGATTTGATAAAGATGGAAAATTCTACGATGAGCATGGTGTTTATCCTGATATTGTTAGAGAGGTGGCAAAAGAGTATAAAGTACCATTAATTGATATGCATAGAAAAAGTGAAAAACTGATTATTGCGTTTGGTCCCGATAGGTCGAAAATGATTTTCCTTTGGATTGAGCCTGGAGTGTACAAATCACTGCCCGATGGAAAACAAGACAATACGCATTTCTCTGAATACGGTGCTACGAAAATGGCTGAACTGGCGGTTGAAGGTATCCGCGAGTTGAAACTCGATTTCGTTCGCTTTTTAACAAAATAAAATCACTTCGGTGCATAAACGAAATATGCTGGAGAATATCTTCTTTTATATCGTTCTCTTATTGGCGAGTTGCGTATCTCAGAAATCGAAATCAGAATTATTATATTTTCAATCTGACTCGACGGTTTGGATTCCTGATAACGGTGATGGAACATACACGAATCCTATCATCTACGCCGACTATTCCGATCCGGATGTTATTCGAGTCGGTGACGAGTTTTTTATGACTGCATCGAGCTTTAATTGCGTACCGGGCTTGCCGATCCTTCAGTCGCATGATCTTGTGAATTGGGGCATTGTCGGCCACGCTTTGCAACAATTAACTCCCCAAGAAGTATTCAATAAACCACAACACGGAAACGGTGTCTGGGCGCCATGCATTCGATTTCATAAAGATGAATTTTATATTTATTATGGCGACCCGGACTACGGAATTTACCTTGTGAAAGCAAAACATGCAGAAGGACCATGGAGTGATCCGATTCTGATCCGAGGCGCTAAGGGCTGGATCGATCCGTGCCCTTTATGGGACGATGATAAAACAGCGTACCTCGTTCATGCATTTGCCAACAGTCGAGCGGGAATTAAAAGCATTCTCACGTTACATAAAATGAATTCCGAGGGAACACGCTTACTGGATTCCGGTACCGTAATTTTCGATGGTCACAAAAATCAACCGACCATAGAAGGACCAAAACTTTACAAGTGGAACGGTTATTACTATATTTTCGCACCGGCGGGTGGAGTGAAACAAGGTTGGCAAACCGTACTCAGATCAAAGAACATTTATGGTCCGTACGAAACTAAAATTGTGATGGATCAGGGAAGGACACAGATAAACGGTCCGCATCAAGGTGCATGGGTCAAGCTACGTTCTGGTGAATCCTGGTTTGTTCACTTCCAAAATAAAGAAGCGTATGGTCGGGTTGTCCATCTCCAACCGATGAAGTGGGTAAATGACTTTCCCGTTATCGGAATCGATACGGATGGAGATGGAAAAGGTGAACCTGTCGATAAATTTAAAAACCCCGATGTCGGGAAATCGTATCCTCGCAAAGTGCCGCAAACTTCCGATGAGTTTGATTCACATAAATTTGGTGAACAATGGCAATGGCAAGCAAATCCTGAATCGACATGGAGTTCACTCTTTGCCAAGCCGGGGTATCTTCGTTTGTTTGCTATTTCGAAATCTAACGATAAAATGAATTTATGGAATAGCCCGAATCTTCTTTTAAAAAAATTCCCCGCACCGCAATTTAAAGTCACAACAAAACTTGAATGTAACTTGAACCGTGATGGAGAAAAAGCGGGTCTAGTTGTGATGGGAACGGATTACTCGTATATTTCAATTCGAAGAGAAAATGAAAAACTCATTCTTTCTCAGGCAGTTTGTTCGAATGCCGATCGTCAAGGGACAGAGATCGAATCGAAACAAATCGCGTTGAGCGATAAGACAATCTATTTGCGAGTCACGGTGGCAGATGAAGCGATTTGTAAATTTAGTTACAGCGCGGATAACATAATATTTACCGACGTTGGGAATTCGTTCCGCGCAAAACCGGGTAAGTGGATCGGTGCGAAAGTTGGATTATTCTGTATCGGGTCTAATGCGGTTAGAGAAACTGGATTTGTCGATGTCGATTGGTTTCATGTCCAAAAGTTTTAAATTAAATTTCTCTGGAGAAAAAGTATGAACGATTTATTTGATTTGACGGGCAAAGTTGCGTTGGTTACCGGTGCCAGCACAGGACTTGGTGCGGGAATGTCGGTTGGATTTGCAAAAGCAGGTGCCGATTTAGTTTTAGTTGATATCGCAGATTCGTTAGAGACGGAAAAAAAGATCCAGGTAATGGGTAAAAAAGCTAGCATACTCATTTCCGATTTATCGACAATGGCCGGTGTTCAAGACGTTATCACCAAAGGCCTTGCAGCATTCGGGAAGATCGACATTCTTGTGAATAACGCCGGCATTATTCGCCGGACACCCGCGATCGATTTCTCCGAAAAAGATTGGGACGATGTCATGACATTGAATGTGAAAACTGTTTTTTTCCTCAGTCAGGGAATCGCACGCGACATGATGAAGCGAAAATGCGGAAAGATTATTAATATTGCATCGCTCTTAAGTTTTCAAGGAGGAATTACCGTTCCATCGTACTCGGCAAGTAAGGGTGCCGTTGCCCAAATTACAAAAGCGCTTGCGAACGAGTGGGCTCAGCACGGCATAAATGTTAACGCGATTGCACCAGGTTATATGATAACAACCAACACAGAAAATCTTCGCAAGGATCCTGTCCGCACGAAATCAATAACCGAACGAATCCCCGCGGGACGTTGGGGAACGCCGGAAGATCTTCAAGGGGCGGTGGTTTTTCTCGCATCAAAAGCATCGGATTATGTGAATGGTCACGTTCTGCTCGTCGATGGCGGTTGGATGGCGCGGTGATATTATTTTTGGGGATAATCAATAAAATTATCAGGAGTAGTTCATGAGAATAATAAACATAGGTATCATTTTCATTCTCTATGCTATACAGGCATGTTCCCAGCAGGTCATCATTCAGGTGGAGAATCAAGCAACATTCGATAGAAAGACGGAGACAATTGAAATCCGGTGGAATGAGATTAGTACGAAACTTAATCTTTTGAACAGTTCGCCGGTAGCCGTTTCCGAAGAAGGAAAAAAGATTGTTCATCAAGTAATCGACATTGATGCAAACGGCACACCGGATTATTTGCTATTCCAATCTTCGTTTAAACAAAACGAGAAGAAACAATTCACAATAATGAAAGTTGAAGCGAACGTTCCGGTTGAATCGATCACAGACGCAAAATATATTTTACCGCGCAAAGATGTTGCATGGGAAAATGATTGTATCGCATTCCGCATTTATGGCGGACCTCTTGCCGGAGATGTCCGAAGCGGTTTGGATGTGTGGGTTAAACGTGTACGGTATCATATCATCGATAAGTGGTACGACGGTGACTCGCTGAAAGGAAAGGAACGAATCTCTTATCACATAGATCACGGAGAGGGTGCCGACATGTTTAATGTCGGGAAAACACTCGGTGCAGGCGGTTCCGCACTCTGGATCGATAGTATCTTATGTCAAACCGGATTGTTCACAAAGGAACAAATTATTGCTACGGGTCCTATCCGGGCAATGTTTACTGTAATGTACGATACCGTTCTCGCGGATGGAAAAACATTAAATGAAGAAAAAACCTATACCTTAGACGCTGGAGAAAACTTGAATAGGATAGATGTTGGCTATTCAGGATTAAAAAAAGATGGAGCAGTAAATATTGCGTTGGGGCTCGTGAAACGTGAAGGTACGATTCCTTATTCAGATGAATCAAACAATTGGCTGAGTTTGTGGGGATTAGTTAATGAGGATTCAACCAACGGTTATCTAGGAACAGGGCTTATTCTCCCGAAACAGTCGTACCGTGAGCGACGCGAAGATGCAAATCATTACTTAATCATCGGATCAACCTCGGCTGATAAACAATTTACGTACTATGCCGGTGCAGGATGGACGCGCAGCGGAGATATTTTATCGGTTGATGATTGGAATAGTTATTTAGAAACGTTTACATTACGATTAGAATCGCCGTTGCAGATTACGATTCTAGATAAGAACTAAGAAAGGAATAATTTACAATGGATATTCGATTTACAACCAATCCGGTTAGTGTTATAAGAATGTCGACAGACGAACTCCGGAAATTATATTTGATTGACGCTCTTTTCACAGAAGATGAAATACCAATGGTCTATTCCGATTTAGATCGGTCGATCACAGGATCTGTAGTGCCGATAAAAAAATCTCTACAGCTTTTAAGCAGTAAAAAAGAAATGGTAGCTGAATATTTTACAGAACGGCGGGAGGTTGGTGTTATCAATATCGGCGGTGATGGAATTATAAGTACAGATGGTAAAGAGTACACGATGAATTTTAAAGATGCGTTGTATATCGGCAGGGAAACGAAGGAAATTATCTTCCGCAGCAAAAACACCGGTACGCCAGCCGCATTTTATTTTGTGAGTTATCCGGCGCATAAAAAATATCCGACAACGCACGCAACATTTTCTAGTGCCGAACCGTCAAAACTCGGCAGTCAGAAAAATGCGAATAAGCGGACGATATACAAATACATTCATCCGAGCGGAATCTCGAGTTGTCAACTCGTAATGGGTTTAACGGAGTTGGAAGTGGGAAGCGTCTGGAATACCATGCCTCCACACACACACCAGCGGCGTTCCGAGGTTTACATGTATTTCAATCTTTCGCCGGATGCAATGGTGGTCCATCTCATGGGAAAAGCCGAAGAAACGAAGCACATCATGATTCGGAATCGTCAAGCAGTACTCTCCCCAAGCTGGTCGATCCACGCGGGTGTTGGTACGCAAGCATACACGTTTATTTGGGCGATGGGTGGCGAGAATCAGGTATTCGATGATATGGATGGTGTGAATTTGAATGAGATGAAATAGATTATGAATAAGAATGAAATATTAGAGAAACTTCTTGAGAACGGAGTTATTGCTGTTGTTAGAATAAAAGATCAAAAGAAAATTAGGTCGGCTATAGATGCAATCCAACTAGGTGGAATCAAGTGTATTGAGATTACCATGACAGTACAGGGAGCGATTGAAATAATTCGAGAGTATGTTTCAATGACTTCCGCAGATCTAATTATTGGTGCTGGAACCGTTACCGATCAAGAGACAGCAAAATTGGTGATAGAGGCTGGGGCAAAGTTTGTTGTGAGTCCGATTTTAAATCCTGCTATCATTACATATTGTAAAGAACGCGATGTAGTCTGTATTCCCGGATGTTATACTCCAACTGAAATTTTCAATGCTTGGAATCTCGGTGCAGATATTATTAAAGTTTTTCCCGCTCAAGGTTTAACACCACGGTACTTCAACGATCTGGCAGGTCCTTTTCCACAAATTAAATTGATGCCGACTGGTGGGGTTACAATTGAAAATATCGGTGAATGGATAGCAACTGGTGCAGTGGCAGTAGGAATCGGAAGCGAGCTCCTTGATAAGGAAGCCATCGAGGCAGGTCAATTTGGAGTATTAACTAAGAAAGCACAAACACTAATGAAAAATTTTCGGCAAGCAAGAGGAGGTAATCACACCCACTAAACGGAAATTCCGATGGTTAATCAGAATTTGAGATAGTCAATCAATCCATCGGAATTGTTAAATCCACAGTGCCCTGTAGGTGCTCATTCTAGTGGGGGACCTAACTATACACTACAGAAAATTGGAATTTTACAGGATTTCGATGATTTTTGGGTACAGAAAGATATCGGAATTAGACGAAAACATTGATCCTCTGTCGGGCATTCCTTGAATTTCTGTTACTGACGGGTTTACGTAGACAAGAGGCAATGAATTTAAAGCAGGATGCGGCCGATCTTTCGAACGATGTTCTTTTCATAGCTAATACAAAAGGAAAACGAGATCGAGTTGTTCCTCTGCATCCAAGGGCAAAACAGATATTACAAGAGTTGGATGATAAATTATTCAGCCGGCTTCGCCCGACAAGTGTCATTCATAAATTCAAAATGCTTTGCCATCGAGCGAATCTAAGCGAAAACATTAAACTCCATTCTTTACGTCATACCTTTGCTACAAGACTTCTCGCCATTGGAGTTGATCTTTTATAGTATTAGTCGGTTGCTCGGACACACTGATCTGAAAACCAGTATGATCTACGCAAAAACCAATATCGAAACGTTAAGGGAGGTAATAGAAAAATTAGGTGACTCATGTTACACTATTGTTACACGGGGCTTTATAAATGAAAATGGTCAGTGAAAACCGCCCTTTGTTTGCTGCCCGGCTAGGATTTGAACCTAGACTTCCTTGATCCAGAGTCAAGTGTGTTGCCAATTACACCACCGGGCATTATATAAAATTTCAGAAATAATATAGCGATTCCACCTTTGAGTTCCAAAATGATTTTCCTTCGGTTTTGAAGAATATATAAGAAGACACACCGTTTGTATTTTTTAAATCTCACTGACACACTGTGAGCTTTTTCAGTGCTCATATAATCTCTTAAAATTTTTTAACGAGTGGAATGCGACGACTTTTAAATATTGTTTATGATAGCAAGTATTCCACCTCAAAAGTTTGACTTTCTCTCGTATTTTTCTTATATATCATTCGCGAGTTTAAAGAGTTTTAGTAAATATGAGACATCAAATGCAATCTCTGCTCGAAGAAAAATCTATTCAAGGTGATAAATCAGTAAAGAGAGAATTAATTTGTGAGCGGCAGGGGAAATCCATCTATAAATCTGACAAGCCCGACCTTGTTATTCAAGCATTGAATTCAAATGGAATCACAGAAGAAGGGAAACATATTCCCACAAAGGCGGTAGATTCACTAAGGAATAAAATTTCTTCCTATCTCTTTGAATACATCGAGGGATTTCACATCCCCACACATTTTATCAGCAAGCTCTCCGATGTTGAAATGATGGTCAAGCAGACTGAAATCATTCCTCTGACTGTCAAGGTGTTTAACTCCGTGAGTGGAACCTTAATGAAACGATTCAATGTGAAGGAGATAATTCAGACTGATTTTCCAATCATTGAACATTACTTCAACAACGGAGCCCGTACTAACGCATGGGTGAATGAATACCATGTTTATGCCTTAGGATTTGCAACGCCTGAAGAGTTTAAACAAATAAATCGAATAGCATCCAAAACGAATGCTGTATTGCGAGGGTTGTGTGATCGAAGAAATCTTGCGGTGGTAGATTTACATCTGGAGTTTGGAAGATATAAAAACCAAGTGATCCTAATTGATGAGATTTCTCCGTTCAACTGCCATTTCTTAGAGGTATCAAATGGGAATAGGGCAAAACGGGATAAATATTCCATCGATCATGAAAATGCTGAAGAAGCGCTGACTGAATTAGCTGATCGCTTAATGTTAAAAATATAGAGATGGAAAGTCAGCTCGGTGATTAGTAAATATGGGGCGGATGTTGTAATTCGATTTTTTTTAATTGCAGCGATTGTAATGCTCTGCGCTTTCACGCTTATTGAAAGTGGATTCATACGTTTGGCAATTTTGGTGATTATTAGTACCGCGGTAATATTTGTTATCAACTTTTTTCGGGATCCAAACAGAATTGTACCAAAAGATGAAGGTTTGGTTATATCGCCTGCTGATGGCAAGGTAGTACTTATAAAAGAATTTTTTGAATCGGAATATATTCGGCAGGAAGCAATTCAGGTCAGTATTTTCATGTCACCATTGAATGTGCACGTCAATCGTTTTCCAATTTCAGGAGTGGTTACATATTTTAAATATATTCCCGGGAAATATTTAGTTGCCTTTAATGAAAAATCTTCCGAGCTTAATGAGCGCACACATATTGGAATTGAAAATAACAGCTATAAAGTTATATTTAAGCAAATTGCAGGCACCATTGCCCGTAGAATTGTTGCTGACATTACAGTTGGGCAAAAAGCAGCAGCAGGTGAGCGTTTTGGCATGATAAAGTTTGGCTCTCGTGTTGATGTGATAATGCCAAAGAAATCTGAGGTGAAGGTAAACCTTGGCGAGCGCGTTCGCGCAGGCGAGTCTGTAATTGCAAGGTATTCGAAAACTACCGAGGAAATTGCTTAATGAGAATTACACGGGCAGTTGTACCAAGCCTGTTTACTATTCTAAATATCTTCAGCGGATTCAGGTCTATAATCCATACGTCTCAGGGCGATTATGTGCTTGCCTGTTGGTTTATAATCCTTGCTGCGATATTCGATTCACTGGATGGTATCATGGCACGGATTACAAAATCATCGAGCGATTTTGGTGTTGAGCTTGATTCTCTCTCGGATGTTGTATCGTTCGGTGCTGCACCGTCATTTCTTGTGTATAGTATCTATCTCCATTCGCTTGGAGGAATCGGGATGCTCATTAGCGCCATGCCAATGATCTTGGGAGCTTTGCGACTCGCCCGATTCAACGTTCAATTGATCGGTTACGATAAAGATTATTTCAAGGGTTTGCCGATACCCGCGATGGCGATTACTCTAACATCGTATGTATTGACATATTATGATTATAGTGCTGGCTTCTCCGGTCTTGAGGCATCATTCCTTGCCCCCACCGTTGTAATGCTGTCGTTGTTGATGGTCAGTACATTCAAATACGATACCGTTCCGAAATTCTCACGTCGCGGAATAAAACAACACCCGTTACGTTTTACCATCGGCGTTATCGGCATCACTGCTATTGCCATATCTAGGGGACATGCTTTATTTCCGTTCTTCGTATTTTTCGTGGCAACGGGACCGCTGCGGTTCTTCGTTCAATTTATTCTTCATACAGCTCGTCACTCAGAAAAATCGGTTGAAGAGAAAGAAACAGAAATAACCAGTATTGATGTTTAAATAGGTAGTAATTCCCTTGTATATCGCCCAAATTACAATCACACTCCGGAAATCGATCTTGGATCCTCAAGGTAAAGCAGTTCATCATGCGATTGAAAGCTTGCAGATGAGCTTAGTTGAAGAAGTGCGTATCGGAAAATATATCGAAATGAAAATAAACGTTGATACCCAAGACGAGGCAAAGCATATAACGGAAGAAACATGTAAAAAATTATTGGCAAATCCTGTTATGGAAGACTATACATTCTCGGTTGCAAAAATCTCTGATGTGTTTGCGATGTAAGATTTGAGATATGAACAGAATTGATTACTTAAAGTCCGGAATCTGAAATTCACCATGTCTTATAATAGGCAAAAATTTGGCGTTGTTGTTTTTCCCGGTTCCAATTGCGACCATGATGCGTATTATATTTTGAGGCAAATTCTCGATCAGGATGCTCATTTCTTGTGGCACAAAGATACTTCACTCGATGGAATCGATGTTGTGATTTTACCCGGGGGATTTTCCTATGGAGATTATCTAAGGTGTGGTGCGATAGCAAGATTTTCACCGATTATGAAAGAAGTAGTTGCCTTTGCACATAATGGTGGTATTGTTATCGGTATTTGTAATGGATTTCAGATTTTATGTGAAGCAGGATTACTACCTGGTGCATTACTGCGCAACGAATGTTTGACGTTTGTATGCAAGTTCGTCGATCTTCGTGTTGAGAATAACAATACGAAATTTACCAGTGAATGCAATCTCGGTGAAGCATTGCGTATTCCGATTGCACACGGCGAGGGAAATTATTTTGTGGATGATGCAACACTGCAACAGCTTAAGCGGAATGGACAGATATTATTCCGTTACTGCGACCGGAACGGCTCGATTACGCCCGAATCCAATCCCAACGGATCGATTGCAAATATTGCCGGCATCATGAATAAGGAAGGAAATGTTATGGGGCTAATGCCTCATCCTGAAAGGGCGGCAGATCCTATATTAGGATGCACGGATGGTCAAAAGATTTTTAAATCGGTTATAAAAAGTTTTATTAATACTGAACATATAAACAATTATTTGGTTGCTGAAAGGAGTTAGCAAATGTTTGGCAATTTAGGAACAGGCGAGATAATATTAATTCTTCTCATCATTCTAATTTTCTTCGGAGCGAAGAAAATCCCCGAGCTTGCGCAAGGATTAGGTAAGGGGCTTCGTGAATTTAGAAAAGCAGCGAAAGATATTCAGGAAGATATTAATAAACCGCCAGAAGAACAAAAGAAGATCGATAATAAATAACACCCGACTTATTCGGTTACCTTATAAGTATTCCCGACGACAATATGCCGTGATCGGGAAATATTATTAAGATTGATAACGAAGAATAATAATATTTTTCATTTTGCATTGAGGAATTATGAGCATACTTGTAGATAAATCAACACGCTTAGTGGTTCAGGGAATTACCGGCGGCGAAGGAACATTTCATACATATCAGATGATTGACTACGGAACAAAAGTTGTTGCCGGAGTAACACCTGGAAAGGGTGGTTTGGTTTACAATGGAAGCGATCAATATCCATTTAAAAAGTCGGTTCCCGTTTTCAACACAGTCGCAGATGCGGTGAAGAATGAAGGAGCGAATACATCGGTTATATTCGTGCCTTCTGCATTTGCAGCAGAAGCGATCATGGAGGCGGCAGAAGCGGGCATAAAACTAATCGTAGCGATAACTGAGGGTATCCCTGCGCGCGACATGGTAAAAGTATATGAATACCTTCAACGATCTGGAACCCGAATGATAGGTCCAAATTGTCCCGGAATTATTTCACCCGGTAAATGTAAGGTTGGGATTATGCCGGGATTTATCCATAAACCAGGGACTGTTGGAGTTATTTCTCGCAGCGGTACACTAACATACGAAGCTGTTTGGCAAGTAACACAGCTTGGTATGGGACAATCGACATGTATCGGAATCGGTGGCGATCCGGTTGTTGGAACTCGCTTCCTCGATGCACTGAAGTTGTTTAAAGACGATGATGGTACGGATGCTGTAATTATGATTGGCGAAATCGGTGGTACTGCTGAGGAAGAAGCTGCCGATTATGTGAAGAAGAATTTCAAGAAGCCGGTCATTGGATTCATCGCAGGTCGGACAGCACCTCCCGGCAGACGTATGGGGCACGCGGGCGCAATCATTTCCGGCGGTAAAGGAACTGCCGCAGAAAAAATGGTAGCGATGAAGAAAGCAGATATCCATGTTGTGGAAAGTCCAGCGTTGATCGGTGAGATGGTGAAAAAAGTATTAGGGAAGAAGAATGCAAAGAAGAAAATAGTTGTTATTTCCAAAAGTAAAAGTCGGAAGGATAAAGTAAAAAATGATCGAGCGAACATTAGCTATACTAAAACCCGATTGTGTACGAAAGAAGCTTACCGGTGAAGCAATAGCCCGGATCGAAAAAGCCGGGTTCAAAATTTTGGGAATGAAGAAAATCCGGTTGACAAAAGAAACGGCAAGAGGTTTCTATGCGGTTCATAAGGGAAAACCATTCTACGATGGACTTGTGAAATTTATGAGTTCGGGACCATGTGTGCCGATAGCATTGGAGAAAGAGAATGCTATTGAAGATTTTAGAAAACTAATCGGAGCCACCGATCCAAAAGATGCGGTGCCCGGAACAATCCGCAAACTGTTCGCTGATAATAAAGGTGAGAATATCGTGCATGGCTCGGATTCGGTGGAGAATGGGAAAATCGAAATCGGATACTTCTTCTCCAATAAAGAAATTATCGAACTTGAATAATCCCAGTTAAACCTGCGAAGTTTTTCCAACCTTCGCAGGGCTTCCTCTCTGTTTTCTCGCCTCATATAAAAAAGCCGCACTTGCACTTGCTACATTGAGCGAGTCTGTCCCATTCATCATCGGGATGGAAAGATGTTCATCGCATACGTTCAATATTTGTTCTGATATTCCATCACCTTCGTTACCAAAAACAACACAGATATTGCCGGCAAGATCGCTGCTGAACAGCGAAGATTCTTCATGCGGATGAGCGGCAATTACTCTCGTGGCATAGTTCGTTCGAAGTACTGTCAGTGACTCGATCAGATTATTACTGTGAATCACAGGAAACGTAAAGATGGCTCCCATCGAGTTCCTTACTGCACGCCGTAAATAGGGACTGGTTGATGTTTCTCCGACAATAACTGCATCAACACCAAATGCTGCACAGTTTCTCACTACAACACCGACATTTTCTGCATTTACCAATCCATCCATTGCAACAAGGAGGTGAGGTTTTGAAATAGAGTGAATTGCTTCATCGAGAGATCGTTCTTGTGGTACTCTGGCAACCGCCATGATTCCCTGATGGAGGTTGAAACCTACAATTGATTCGAGAAGATTTTTATTTGCAATAAAAATTGTCATTCGATCGCTGTTGGAACGAGAGTGTAATGAAGTATTGGCTGATGTGCGATATTCGCTTTGAAAAAGTTGTTCGTACCATTCCGGTGTCATCAACATGGAAATTATAGTTAGGTTTGATGTGAGAAGACGGCGGACTACTTTTTCTCCTTCTGCAACAAAGATGCCTTGCTTGATGTGGTCAATGGGTCGGCGTAGCGTCCGGTATGGTTTAAGTTCTGGTAGATCGATTGATGTAATATTCTGGATGTTGGCTGAATTGTCCATAACACACAAAAGATAAATCTTATCGTCTTTAAAAACAAACTATTGGCAAATCTGCTGTAATATTATTACAATAAATAGAATATTGGAGATATGACATGAGAATTATAATTGCAGGTGGCAGCGGATTCATCGGTACCGAATTAATTCAAAGATTACTCGATTCGGAGCATGAGATTGTATTGCTCTCCCGAAATCCCAATGCAGTTCGGTTAAAACAAAATGATTTGCTGCGGATTTTACCATGGGATGGTCAAACGATCGGAGAGTGGTCGGAGTTTATCGATGGTGCCGATGCAGTTATTAATCTCTCGGGAGAAAATATCGCGGCAAGACGGTGGAGTCAAAAACAAAAAGCCCGGCTGGTCAATAGCCGCATCGAGCCAACCCGGGCAATCATCCAATCAATCAACAAAGCGGAAAAGAAACCGCGAGTTTTGATCAATGCATCTGCCGTGGGATATTACGGAAATTATGGCTCAGGTGAGATAACGGAATCGCAAACTCATGGCGATGGTTTTCTGGCTAACTTATGTCTGCAATGGGAGCGAGAAGCAATGGAAGCTGACAAGTTAGGTTTACGTGTAGTTTTAATAAGAATAGGAATTGTTCTTGAACCATCTGGCGGGGCATTGAAGAAAATGTTGTTGCCTTTTAAACTGTATGCAGGAGGACCCCTTGGCTCGGGAAAGCAGTGGTTTCCTTGGATTCATCGTGAGGATGTTCTCAATGTTATTCTATTTGCGCTTGAGAACGACTCATTATTGGGTGCCGTAAATGTGACATCGCCATCCCCGGTTACGATGAAGGAATTCGCCTGCTCGCTCGGTAAAGTGATGGGAAAACCTTCATGGATATCCGTGCCATCGGTCATTTTAAAAATTGGATTGGGTGAAATGTCGGAAATGTTGCTCGGCGGCAGGCGGATCATACCAAAGAAATTACTCGATAACTCATTTGTGTTTCAATATCCAGATCTTGATAATGCTTTAGATGGGTTGATGAAAAAGAAAGATTAATTCGATATGAAAAATTTTATTCTGATAATATTAAGCTTATTGATCCTCTCAATAACAAGTTATTCACAAGATGAAGAGCGACTGCGTGGAACAATCTCCGGCAGTGTGATCGATAATCATATAAAAGCAAAATTACAGGGAGCTAACGTTTATCTCATGGGAACAAAATTAGGCGTCTCCACTGATGTATCAGGAGAATTTACAATCAAAGATGTTCCGGTTGGAACATACGCACTACGCGCTTCCCTCCTTGGATATTCTGATCTGATCCAAACAGATATTGTTGTCACCAACATTAAGCCGGTCGTTGTACTCTTTGAATTAATTGAATCCACCGTTGAGTTTGGTGAAGTCGAGGTGACGGCAGAGTATTTTCAGAAATCGCCGGATGTTCTTGTGAGCACCCAGGTACAATCGTACGAAGAAATCCGTCGTCTCCCGGGTGGATTCGAGGATGTTGTTCGTGCAGTCTCCATTCTTCCAGGTGTTGCACAGGTGCAGGCGGGACGGAATGATCTCATCGTCCGTGGCGGTGCACCATCTGAAAATCTGTATGTCATCGATAACATCGAAGTACCCAATATTAATCATTTTGGTACGCAAGGTGCAAGCGGCGGACCATTAAGTTATGTGAATCTTGATTTTGTGAACAGCACCTCCTTTTCCAGCGGTGGTTTTGGCGTCCGCTATGGCGATAAACTTTCTTCTGTGCTTTCAATCGATTTAAGAAACGGGCGGCAAGACGATTTCGGTGGTAAGGCAACAATTGCCGCAACGCAGTTTGGTTTAAATCTTGAAGGACCTATGGCAGAAAAAGGAGCGTATTTTATCTCTGCCCGCCGCAGTTACCTCGATTTCATTTTTAAAGGTGCGGGATTCGGATTTGTGCCCGAGTATTGGGATTTTATGGCGAAAGTGAACTATGATTTTGGTGTTTCAGATCGTATTGCATTTATCGGTATCGCCGCACTGGATAACGTGCGACTCTTCAACGACACGGATAAAAAGCGGTTCGATAATGCCCGTATCCTTTACAGTAAACAAAACCAGGGAGTGGCGGGAATTTCGTGGCGACATTTATTTTATAGCGGTTACTCTACGGTTACCTTCAGCCAATTATATACCGATTATCTGTACAGACAGGATGATACTCTCCTGAATCCGATTTTTAAAAATAATTCCGTCGAGCGCGAGTGGTCGCTGAGGGGCGATGTCACGTATGAGATTGTGAAAACAACCGAGATCTCAATGGGGATTCAAACTAAGGTTATCGGTTTCAATAGCAATCTCACGTTGCCGCCTTTCAAGTCAAGTTATGGCAATTTGATTTCTGTTAATTCAAGTTTCGATACAACTGCAATAAAAGCATCCGGTTATCTTCAGTTATCACACGGTTTCGAGCGTTTTCGACTGACATTCGGTGTTCGTGCAGATTATTTCGATCTGATTGCGAAGAGTTTTGTCGTTGCCCCGCGGTTATCCGCAACGGTGATCCTCTCACCGATTACAAACATTAACGCGAGTGTCGGGAGGTACTATCAGGCGCCGTCGTACATCTGGCTTGTTTCGAATCCGGTGAACCGTCAATTACGATATATCGGTGTGAACCAGTTTGTCTTTGGGATCGATCACCTGCTCCGCTCGGATACAAAGGTCAGTTTAGAAGGATATCTTAAAAAATATTCCGATTATCCTGCGAGTACAACACAGCCATATCTTGTTCTTGCAAATACAGGCGCGGGCTATGGCGGATCTCAAGAATCATTTGCGTCATTCGGTCTTGATCAGTTGATTAGTGCTGGTACTGGCACTACGTATGGTGTTGAGTTATTCCTTCAGAAAAAATTATCAGAGATCCCCTGCTATGGGATTCTCAGTATAAGCTACAATCAATCGAAATTCAAAGCACTCGATGGTGTGTCTCGGCCAACGAGCTTTGATCAGCACTGGATAATGAATCTTGGTGGTGGTTATTTGTTAAATGAAAAGTGGGAGTTCAGTACGAAATTTCGATTTGCCACCGGCAGGCCTTATACTCCATACAATCCTGATGGTTCCCAAACTGGTACGAATTACAATAGTTCACGCTTAGGAGTAAATCATAGTCTCGATGTTCGCGTAGACCGACGGTGGATGTTCAGCAGTTGGACACTCATAACTTATGTCGACATCCAGAATATCTATAATCGCAAACCCATTGATATCCCGCGATACGACGATCGGACGAAACGGATCGAACAATCCAATGCGATCGGTATATTGCCATCAATTGGAATAAGTGCTGAGTTTTAGATAAATTATCTGTATGATAGTTATGGAAGAATTACCAATTCGGATCGGTATTAGGCCCTGTCTCTTAGGCAAGAAAGTCCGCTTCGATGCGAGCCATAAAAAAGATCGTTATCTCACCGATATCCTTCGCATCATCAATGATACTATCATGAACTTATACCATTGATCGTACCGATAACACTTATCAACCATTATGTGATGAAGCGCGATGTATCGTACATACGCGATCAGGTGTACCTTAATCCGCATCCAAAAGAGTTGATGCTGCGAAACCACGTGTAGAAGCCATCTTTCACATTTACCCTCTTTAAAACAAATGCCTCACGTTACGGTGAGGCATTTATGTTTGTGGACGCTGCGTCCCGTTCCGATTGTAAACGGAACGGGAGAACCTGCGACCTTCCCGTCTCATTTCGATGAAACGAGACGGGACGCTCTGAACCATCTGTGCTATATTTTATTAATGATCGTTTCGATATATTTCTTACTCTTCCGATTCTTAATTTCTTGTTCACGCCTTATGGCTTCTACTTTTGTGGTGAATTCTTCGTGGCACATCAGAGTCCATGGTTTACCTAGTTTGGTATATTTAGACTCACCCGTATTATGTTCAGTTATTCTTCTTGAAAGATTATTAGTGTGACCGATATAATATTTTTGGAGTTTATCGCTCCAAAGTATGTAAGTAGAATACATCGAGAATATATCTCATTGTAACATCTTGGTGGACGCTGCGGGGTTCGAACCTGCGACCTCCGCCTTGTAAGGGCGGCGCTCTGAACCA
>CAYGZC010000051.1:0-7931 GCA_964354225.1 uncultured Chlorobiaceae bacterium
CAGACGGGAAACTACGAGCTTCCCAATACGATGTTCCACCGTTAGGACCTGCAAATATGTTTGATGTCCGCTTTGCTACCCAAAGGTATGCTGAATTGTTGCCTGAAAAGTTAGAAGTGGTGAAAAATTATCCGATTATGATTCAGGCGAATTCTTATCCGCTTACAATAAGCTGGAAAGTTAAGGCGAATAGTACTCAATTATATTCTCTCAAGAATAATGCCTCGCCAAATCAGTCGCTATCGGGTGAAGGGAAGATCACAATCGATCAACCGGTTAAGTCATTAAGTTTGATCGCTGCGAGTCGTGAAATTCCCACATCATACTCGTTGGGTGCCAATTATCCAAATCCATTCAACCCAACGACCAAATTCGTTGTAGCAGTACCGAAAGCTGCTCAGGTTGAAATTGTGGTTTATGATATTCTCGGCAGGAAGGTCAGAACATTATTGAATGAAGAGACCATCGCCGGTTATCATACAATCGAGTGGAATGGACAATCGGAGGATGGTGCACAGGTTACAAGTGGTGTGTACTTTGTGCGTATGGTTAGCGAGAAATTCAATGCCGTACGTAAAATTATGATGGTAAAGTAAGCTTATTGTTATACCATGTCCTTCTCTGCAAGCTTGCAGAGAAGGACATGATTGTTACTGTAGCTTCGGCTACTGATTCTTCTAACCTTTTTTGGAAAGGAATTGCTTTGAGGGATTGCAGGCAATTTGTTGGAAGATTGCTCTTTCCAGTAATCATGGCATTTCTATATCCATCTCCCGCCCATACACAATCTATAGTTATTAATGAAATTTATAATTCCAGCAGCAATGATGAATGGTTAGAGTTGCTCGTTATACAGGATAGTCTTGACCTGCGAAATTTGGACATTCGGGATTTTTCATCCGATGGAAACCCTCAATTACCGTTAGTGTTTAGCTCCAATTCGCTTTGGAGCTTAGTGCGTAAAGGAAGCATTATTGTAATCGCAACTCCATCAGTTTCACTCACAGAAGATACCGATCCGTCAGATTTATTACTCCAGATAAAATCAAATAATGCGTCCTACTTCAGTGGAACAGTTTTTTCAATAGCAGGCTCAAGTGATGCAGTTCAGGTTCGAAATGCATCGGATGTTCACATATTCGGTGTTTCATGGGGAAGTGCAAATGCAGCCAGTTTAACATCGCCCAAGGTGCATTTTTCAACCGGTCCAGCCAGCGGTAATAGCGTATCATTCAATGAAGATTCACTTCCTGAACTTACCTCAACAGCAAATTGGAATACTTCCGCTTTTCCCACAAGAGGTGCTGGTAATACAATCACAAATTCTACATGGATAACGTCCCTCCAAACTAATCAGACTGGAGATGGATCGGGTACAGCCGTGGTTGATCCTGATACGATGACCCATGGAGAGACTTCTACCTTAGCGATAACTTATGGACGTGATACATCATTTACTATCACGGATATACGTATAATAATTCCACCTGCATTCAGCTGGTCACATTCAACAAGTGATATTAGTTTCAGCGACATGACCGCGACCAAGTCGGTTATCAGCGATACTATCTATCTTACAACACTCACAATGAATGCTGATTCAACTGTAATATCGATTTCTTCAGTGATCGCACCGGATAGTACAGCTATTTACCCGATTAAAATTCAAACGAAGGCGCAAATAAATTATTACGACATAGTACCCGCACCAGATATCGTAGTGTTTGGTCTACCGCAGCCAATCGTTGATGTTAAAGGTAATGATGATTCAGGAATTATTCTTCGCAATGGTGAGCTTATTACCTGCAGCGGTATTGTCGCTGCTGCAAATGAATTTGGAGGTCCATCATACATCCAAGATAACAGTGGCGGCGTAGCAATATATGGAAGCTCTTTTTCAGCATCAGCAAACATTGGAGATGAGGTGATTGTTTCAGGAAACGTCTCACAATATTATGGTTTATGTGAACTAACAGCCCCCCAATTACATCAAATCGTCAGCAGCGGGAATATCGTTACACCAATGATTTTAATAACTTCACAAATTAAAAACGACGGTCTGGGAGGCGTGGAAAATTATGAGGGATTATTGGTAAGAATCAATTCAGTGACAGTTCGGGATACATTCAATAATCCTATTCCAACTTGGTCTGTGTCTGGCTCAGGCACAAATTACCGTTTAATTGATGCTTCGGGATATATTGATATTCGCGTAGACAACAATGTGAATTTTGCAAACACACCTGCACCGCAGGGTTTGTTTGATGTTATTGGAGTGGTGAGCCAATTTAAAACATCGGCTCCGTTCATTGGTGGGTACCAACTTATGCCGCGATCGAGTGCAGACATTTTGACTACCGGACCTCTTTTTGCAACTTTGCCGATTGAAAGCAATATCACGTCAACCTCTCTTCGGATATTCTGGGAGACCGTAAATAGTGGTACATCCCGTTTGAGATATGGAACAACGACTTCCTACGAGCTTGGTGTTCTATCACCCGATGATATCCTCAGGATATCACATTCTATCGATGTGAATAATCTACAGCCGGCAACAATTTACCATATTCAAGCTTATTCAGCTGCAGGTGGTGATACCAGCACAGCAAGTGATTTAATTGTTAGCACAAGCTCACCATCATCAACAACTGGGCAAGTTCATGTATATTTCAATAAGAGTATAGATGCCTCTGTTTCTGCGGGTGAGATTGCACTTGCTAATCAAGATTTAGTAAGCCGACTTGTTCAGAGAATAAATAATGCCAGCCACTCGATAGATGCAGCTATTTATAGTCTCAGCGGTACAGCCGGTGCATCGGTTGCGACGGCACTTGTAGCAGCGAAAAATCGAGGAGCCAAAGTACGAGTGATCGGCGAGTATGATAATCGAGCCACAGCTCCGTGGACTACACTCGCTAATAATGGTATTCCGGTTATCTTTGATTTTTATGGATCAAACGATGGCAAAGGATATCAACACAATAAATATTTTATTGTTGATTACCGGGGAGGTACACCCGCTAGTGTTTGGGTATGGACTGGCTCATGTAATCTGACTGATCCGGGTACGAATAATGACCGACAAAATGCTATCGAGATTCAAGACGTTGCATTAGCTGGTGCATACACAGCAGAATTTAACGAAATGTGGGGAAGCAGTACCGATATTCCAAATTCAAGCTCTTCCCGTTTCGGTTCACGAAAAATCGATAATACACCGCACAATTTCAACGTGAGCGGTATTCCTGTGAATCTTTATTTTAGCCCTTCAGATCATCCAACGATGCACATTGCTGCCACACTTGCAAGGGCACAGCACTCCATTTCTTCATGTATGCTTACATTAACACGCAAAGACCTTGCTGATACAATGATTTCTTCGAAAGATTCCGGAGAAAAAGTTCGGATCATTTTAGATAATAACACAGATGCGAATAGTCAATATTCATATTTGCTTTCTCACGGTGTCGATATTCATTTAAAAGGCGGTACCGGATTGCTGCATCATAAATATGCAGTGATTGATGGAGAGCTATTGAGTGGCTCGCAGTATCTGATAACCGGTTCCCATAATTGGACCAATAGTGCAGAGAACAGTAATGATGAAAATACACTCGTTATCCAGAGCAATAGCATTTCGAATCTTTACTTACAGGAATTTACCGCAAGATATTATGAAGCCGGAGGCACAGATTCAATACATCTATCAGCATATCCACTATTTGCAGTCAGCCCCGAGATATTGGATTTTGGCTCTACTAATAGCTTTACATCCAAAACGGAAAGTGTTATCGTTAGTAATCATGGAAGTGCATCTTTAATAATCTCAAGTGTATACTCTTCGAATCCGCATTTTACATGCTCACCTTCAAGTGTAGTGATAATTCCATCCTCGAATCAAAAGTTCGATATAACGTTCCATGCACCGCTCTCAGGACATGAATTTGGCAATATTATTTTTTTACATAATGCTCAAAGCAGTCCAGATACTATTGAAGTGGTCGGGGATGTAATCTATTCGGCAATCACAGATTCAGTATGTGTCAATGAAGGATGGAATATGATTTCCGTTCCTGTTATTTCCGATGAAACGATTAAGGACTCTCTTTTTCCGACAACAATCTCACAAGCGTTCGCATACGAAGGAAGTTATGTTGTCAAAGACACCCTCGAATTTGGGAAAGGGTTTTGGTTAAAATTTCCCGCCGATGAAACAACACTTGTGCGCGGAATGGGAATTGAGCTTGATACAATAGATGTCTTGCCATCGTGGAATTTAATTGGAACGATATCAGGATCGGTTCCTATTAATTCAATCATCCAGATACCAGAGGATATTGTCCGCTCTCCATATTTTGGATACGCTGGTTCTTATCATTCTGTTGACACTTTAAACCCTTCGAATGCATATTGGGTCAAAGTCGATCAACCCGGTAAACTTGTTCTTTCAACAAATTTTATAAATATACGAAAGGCAAAGTCAACATTTTCTCTCGATCAATTTAATAGTTTTACGTTTACAAACGCTACAGGAAAAACACAAACGCTTTATATCGGAACGATACCATCTGATGGCGATTCCTTGAATTTTTTTGAATTACCCCCAATTCCGCCAGAAAATGCGTTTGATGTAAGGTACGGTTCGGGCAAATTTGTCGAGTTTTATGCAAATGACCTGCCAAAACCTGCGTATTTTCCTATAAAAATAAAATCTGATGATTTTCCTATTTTTTTTGTTTGGAGTCTTGACAGTAATCAAATAAATTCTTATACTTTAGAGGGTAAGACCTATAATGGTACCACCACTTTTAGGGTAAAGGATAACGGTCGAGTAATACTTGACGAGGAAGTCTCTCGAGGATTAACTCTGAAGGTTTTACGCGAACAAACTTTACCAAAAGAGTTTTTATTAGATCAAAATTATCCTAATCCACTTAATCCAATAACAAAAATTAGTTATGAATTACCGAGCAAAATCTTCGTTAGGATTGTTGTTTATGATTTGCTCGGAAGAGAAATTTACGTCCTTGTAGCCGAAGAACAGGAAACCGGTTATCATGAAACTTCTTTCTCGGCTGAAAATGTAACAAGTGGTATCTATATCTATAGGTTAGTGGCTGGAAAAATTTCACTGACTCGGAAAATGTTGGTGATCAAATAAGACGGTGTGAAAGGTAAAGAGATAAAAATCGGAGAAGGATAATTGTATCTATTTCGACGTTTTTAAATTTATGTTAGCGATTATCTCTGAAGGTAGTAAAGCGATTATTTTGAAAGTAATTATAATTAATCTGGTTAATGAACAAATATGGAATCATTTCACCAGATAAAATAACACGAATGAAATGACAATATTGATAAAGTGTAGTTTAACATTCTTACTTCTTATTGTTCTCTTGAACGGAAGTGTTATTGCTGATTGGCCCTGTCGATCGGATAGTGCAGTTCCATTGGTTACGCTCCCTGGCAATCAATGGAATGTTCATATGATCAGCGACCAGAAGAATGGTTCGATCATAGTATGGCAAGACCGACGCGGAGGTTCCGGTGACAAGATTTACGTTCAGAGAATAAATTCTTACGGCGTTCCAGTGTGGCAACCAGATGGTGTCAGGTTAACAGCAACAGA
The DNA here is from genome assembly GCA_964354225.1 of uncultured Chlorobiaceae bacterium. Classification (GTDB taxonomy): domain Bacteria; phylum Bacteroidota; class Ignavibacteria; order UBA10030; family SZUA-254; genus CAYGZC01. Next base: position 5,630 of record CAYGZC010000051.1, read on the forward strand.
AGGGTATCAATTTTATCCCCAAATAATATCGGATGGAAAAGGTGGAGCATTCATCGCCTGGCAAGATAATCGATCAGGCAGTGAGTATGATATTTATGTACAGAGGGTTGATTCAGATGGTAATCTAAGGTGGGGACTGAACGGTACGGTTGTATGCGGTGCACCAAACAATCAATACAATCCTCAGATTGTGAGCGATGGCTCTAGTGGTGTTATGGTCGTATGGCAAGACAGACGTAATGAACAATTTGATATTTATGCCCAGCGGTTCGATTCTGGCGGTAGGGCACAATGGATATCCAATGGTATTGCAGTTTGCTCTGAAACAAGTGATCAGGTGGATCCCAAACTTATCAACGATTCTAAGGGTGGCGCTATCATTACCTGGTCTGATTATCGTTTAGGTGGTGGCTCAACCGATATATATACCCAGAGAATTCTTTCCAATGGACAACCGGGCTGGCAGCTTAACGGCATTCCGGTTTGTACAGCAGTAAATACTCAGTGGAATATTCAGATTATACCCGATACCATAGGTGGTGCAATCATTGCCTGGCAGGATCGTCGGAATTGGACATACGATAATATATTCGCACAGAGAGTTGACCCAAATGGAAATATTAAATGGGCAGTGAACGGGCTGCCGCTTGCCCAACTTCCATCGATGCAATATTATCCGCAAATGGTAAGCGATAGAAACGGCGGGGCAATTGTTGTATGGCAAGATAATCGTCGAGGGACTGACTATGATATCTTCGGTCAGAGAATCACTCGTGAAGGCATATTGGTGTGGGCGTCCATCGGGATACCGATTTGTGCAGCTCTGGGGCAGCAATCAAATCCGCAGCTTGTCGTACATGGATCCTATTGCATTGTTGCCTGGCAGGATAAACGTGGTGCTGATTACGACATTTATGCTCAGCGATTGAATTTGTCCGGTCAAGTCATGTGGGCAACAGATGGTAATCCTGTTTCTGCGTCTACACTCGATCAATTCATACCACAACTCAATAGTGACAGTGTAAATGGAGCAATTTTTGCTTGGGCTGATTATCGTCTTCACAATGGCTCAACAGATATTTATACTCATCGTATTGGGGCAAACGGATTACCCGCCGGTGGATGCTATAGAACATTTGTTCAGGATAGTTTTGCATTACGGTCAAAACGTTATATCAATTGGAAAAAACAAATTATCGCGATGCCTAATTCAGGCAATGTTCGGGATTCAGTATTCGCTCGGGGTATTTGGCCCTACGGTCTTGTTATTGGTATTGAGCGCTGGGATCAACCACGACTATACTGGTGGTTAAGATTTGTAAGATCAGCTTATGTCAGGAATGCGCTACCTCAGATTTGGGTGGCACGTCCGCTTGATTACAATTACAGTAGAAATCGTTTCGTTGGTGAAATGAAGAATCCCAGCTTGAATCGTTACAATAATCGACTTGTTGGAGAATTACTAACGTTGAAACTTAATATCGCAGCCAGCGATCTCGGAATTACACAAGAAGGTTTCGGCGATTTAGTTTTTAAAGACACATCCTCACAGATCGTTAATCCACTCAATAACAAAAGATTAAGGCAAGTAACATCCACAGTAGACAGCATGTTGACCATGTGGACTTATTACCCGTATCTTAATTACAAGATGATCTGTAATACGCTGCAAATGGTTAACTCTGCATTCAATAGTAAATTTGATACTATCTCCTCAAAACCTTTGAGAGTAACCTCCACGAAACCGTTATTTTCGATTCCATTTCTGAAACCGAGCCCTGATCCACCACCACCTCTTCCGGAATTTCAGCAGCCAACATTCTCTGATGAGATGGTAAACGATTTTACACTTTACCAAAATTATCCGAATCCTTTTAATCCGGTAACAACCATTGAATTTAGCTTATCAGAACCGGCAATCGTTACATTAAGGATTTTCAACGTCCTCGGTCAGGAAGTGAGCGTTCCTATTGATCGGCGGTCGATGGATGCCGATTATGAAATCATTAATTTTGATGCCTCGAACCTACCATCAGGAATTTATTTCTATCAGCTCATAGGTGAACCTCTCTCAGGGGGAACAATTATGAGCCAGGTAAAGAAGATGATCGTTTTAAAATGACCTAAAAATTTTACCCATTGAAAGGGGGTTTAATTTTATATGAAATTACAAACAACTATTCTCATTGGATTACTTTTCTTCGTACTAATCTTACAAGCATATCCGCAAGATGTCCGCCAGTGGACCGCGCGAGCGACTGGAGCATCCAAAAATGGTAACAACGCAGCTACAGCGATGGCA
>CAYGZC010000052.1:0-3228 GCA_964354225.1 uncultured Chlorobiaceae bacterium
TCTGTATTATTGGTTTGCGTTTCATCATTTCTTCCCGGATACGCTGCACATAAAAATGATCCAGGGGACTTCGGGTTATTGGCCCCTCTTCTACCAAAAGATCTGGGGAGCGATTGTTTGGCTTTTAAACGATCATGTTTATCTTTTATTATTCGCTGCAATCGGAGCGTTACGGCAATACAAAATATTCGGATTAATGGCTCTGTATACACTGCTTCATTCGATTCTGTACTTATGGTGGAATATTCCATTTTATCACTGGTACTATTACGATTATTTTATTTTGATCCTGGTATTAATTTTCTTCGGCGTAATAGCGACAATTCATTTTTGCACGTCGTATTTTGAACGGAAAATATCTGCATCCGGAACTGCATTTCGGATCTCCCGTGCGATTTCATTTCTTCTATTGATTGTCGGGATGATCTGGTTTTTCCAAATTCGATTTCAATATTTTCTCCCGAAATATATACCGAATATTTATTTCAATAATGGCATGGATGAACGATACAACACCTATCGCGAAATAAGTTCAAAACTCCGTCGGGAACTCCGCCGCGGTGATGTAATCCTTGCCGAAGAAGTCGGCATTTGTTCGCACTATTTGCAGAATATTGAGGTACGGGACGTTGCCGGTATTGCCTCGCCGGACATCACAGTAGCAAATATCAACAACTGGTCATACTTCATAGACACGTATAAACCCCGTTACCTGATTTTTATTAAACTGCTTTCGCAGGAATTTCAAACATACGAGTATAACGGGCATCGGTATACATACCGACTTCGTTTCGTCGGAAATCCAAGAGCGGAATATTTCGGAGGATCCGTGTTCGAGAAAGTCGATTGATCAGTCGTCCTTGCATCAGGGCGACATGCGCATCAAGCAAATAATCGTTCAACAACCATCATACCGAATAAGAGCGGTAGGTAGATCATCGAACCGACGAATGACAATTTTGCACGTGCCATCGTTTTATCACGACATAGCGGTATATACATCAAGACTTTCAATTTCTATTTCGGCAACAACCGTCCAGTACCGCGCGCCGCTAACATCGGTAAAAATACGAAATTGATTTTTAAATCCGAATTTATTTATTGCTTTGGCAAGAGCTTTTAACTTAGCGACCATCGGTCGGGCATTCCCCGGTTTGCAGTGCATGATATCGCAAACGAGAGACATGTTGGTGTTCCTTTCAACTTGTGTTAATAAACGAGTGTTAGTTGATAATCAGAACACCGAGTAGTGTAGAAAAATTCTTGAGATACTTTGTCAGAGAAGTTGTTTGAGAAGTGCCGGATCAACATTCCCCCCGCTGATAACTGCACAAATTTTCTTTCCTTTTAATTCTAAAACATTTTTCATGACTGCCGCAGGCGCTACAGCACCGGTTGGCTCGACGAGTACCTTCATCCGCTCAAGGAAAAATTTCATCATCGGATAAATATCATCGTCTGAGATAGTAATAACATCATCGACATATTTCAGTATGATCTCGAAGTTTAACGAGCCAACCGAGAGTGTTCTCATTCCATCGGCAATTGTATTGGCCGATTGTAATTTAACAAGCGTTTTTGTTCGGAAAGATTGAAAACAGTCGTTTGCACCTTCAGTTTCAACGCCTATGACTTTTGTATGCGGGGATAGATTCTTCGCAGCGATTGCACAGCCAGAGATTAATCCGCCACCGCCGATAGGGACAAAAAGATAATCGAGGTCTTTTAGGTCAGAAAAGATTTCCAACGCAACTGTTCCCTGTCCTGCAATAAGCTTCTCATCGTTGTATGGATGGATGAGTGTGTAATTATATTTGTCGATAAGCTCTTGAGTTGTGCGTTCGCGATCATCTGTTGAAGTGCCACAGAATATAACTTCGGCGCCATAGCCCCTTGTCGCTTCGACCTTACTTGCTACTGAATTGTGCGGCATAACAACAACCGCTTTAATTCCAAAGAGTTTACTTGCAAGCGCTACACCCTGTCCATGGTTTCCTGATGAATGAGCGATAACACCGTGCTTTTTTTCTTCTTCGGTCAATGAAGCGATTTTATTGTATGCACCGCGGAATTTGAATGCACCAACACGCTGGAAGTTTTCTGCTTTGAAGTAAACTTCGTTGTCGGTCTGCTGATTAAACGTGCGTGACGACAGCAGCGGCGTTTTATGAACTGTAGGTTTGAGGGTTCTGTAAGCCTGCTCGATATTTGAAAGCGTTACCATGTCGGATTAAAAATGGAGTCCACCATTAAGTGAGATTCCATTTAGCAAGTTACTTCCTCTCCCACAAACACAGATGGCATCCATCTGGTGTTGTAAACATCGCAAACCATCCCATGCCCTTAACCATGGTTTTCTTGATGATGATCGATCCACCCGCACCACGGATTTTCTTCAACGTTGCGCTGATGCTTTTCACTTCGATGTACACATTAACTTGTCCGCTCTTCGGCATTTTCTTTACTTTGAAGAAACCACCGTTTGGTTTCATTCCTGCGCGGAATAAAACATAGTCGATATCTGGTACATCCTGGAACGTCCATCCAAACACTGAGCCGAAGAATTTCTTTGCAATCTTAAAATCGTTCGTAGGTATCTCAATATGACCAAAATGATTCATAATTATCTCTTTAGTATTTTTATATTTGACAGTTCATTTGTGTAGGTTATTTTTGTACGATGTTCGATGTTGGATATTTGCTGCTGATAATTCTAAATACTCAACACAATCTTGCCAAAATTTATTTTCTCTTCCATTCTTTTATGAGCTTCCGTTGCTTTTTCCAGCGGGAAGACGGAATCCACAACTGGTTGAAGCTGACGATTGCCAATACCTTTTTGGAAGAACTTGAATACTTCCATCATCTCACGTTTCGTGCCCATGAAAGAACCATGGATAGTAAGATGCTTTGCATAAATATACCGTAAATCTATTTTACCGACATAATCCGATGTTGCACCACAAGTAACTAAACGTCCACATTTCGCAAGGGCAAGAATGCTCTTCTCGAAAATTTCTCCGCCCACGTGTTCGAACACGATATCAACACCTTTCTTATCGGTTAATCGCTTGACCTCCTCAACAAAATCTTTCTCATTATAATTGACGACTTCATCGGCACCAAGGTCTTTAGCTTTTTTCAGTTTTTCATCAGTTCCGGCGGTTGTTATGACATGCGCTCCGATAAGTTTTGCAATTTGAATTCCTGCCGAGCCAACACCGCTGC